>JBDUCB010000201.1:0-21401 GCA_040003695.1 bacterium | reverse complement strand
CCCTGAGATTGTTAAATAGAAAATTTAACTCTTAGCTTGAGAGACTATTGATCAAGAAGCGGGGGCAGGCCCCCTTCCTGACCCTGAGATTGTTAAATAGAAAATTTAACTCTTAGCTTGAGAGACTATTGATCAAAAAGCGGGGGCAGGCCCCCCTCCTGACCTGAGGGATTATTAAACCTGAGACTTGATTGTTAGCTTGAAATACTCTTGATCAAGAAGAGCGGGGGCAAGCCCCCTTCCTGACCCTGAGATTACTAAACTTGAGTTTCTCCGACAGAACAACTTGGCCGGCAAGTGAAGTTGAAAATCTAACTTTATTAAAGGACCGCGCAATATTTCCTGGCCTGGTCAACGCTCATTCACATGCCTTCCAACGCGTAATTCGCGGCCGCACTGAATATCGCACCACAGGCGGGCACGACAGCTTCTGGACCTGGCGCGAAATGATGTATAGCGCGGCTGCACGGCTCACGCCTGAAGACATTTACGATGCGTCGCGCATGGCTTTTCTCGAGATGGCACTCAGCGGCATCACCACTGTCGGCGAATTTCATTATCTTCATCATGCGCCCGACGGTCACACGTACGACGATCCCAACTTGCTCGCAAAAGAAGTTGTACGCGCAGCTAGCGATGTGGGCCTGCGCATTGCGCTGCTGCGAGTGGCATATGCGCGTTCAGGATTTGAAACCGATCCTAACCCGCGCCAGGCAAGATTCATTGAACGTGACGCTCAGCTCTATTTGAAGAATCTTGCTCAACTGCAAAAAGATCTTGGCGCCGAAAATGGAATGGCCTGGACCGGCGTCGCGCCACACAGCGTGCGTGCGGTGCCGCTGCCTTACCTGAAAGAGATTGTTGCCTTCGCCAACAATGAAAAGTTACCGGTCCATATGCATGTCGCGGAACAGGCCGCAGAAGTTTCTGCGTGCATCCAGGAATATGGCCGCTCGCCCGTCGCGTTGTTGGCTACCGAAGGCTTGCTTAGCGAACGGTTTACCGCCGTCCACGCAATTCATGTAACGCCAAAAGGTGTTCGTATGCTGGCGGATGCGCGAGCTAACGTGTGCGCGTGTCCCACAACCGAGCGAAATCTCGGCGATGGAATTGTTCCGGTTGACGGATACTTTAAGGAAGGCGTGGCGGTATGCCTGGGAACAGACAGCCAGATCCAGATCGATCTGCTGGAAGATGCGCGCGAGCTTGAATATCACTTGAGACTTCAGAAGATGGAACGATCGGTTTTAGCTGACGGCGCCGACACAAGTAAGTCCGCGCTGGCCGCGCGGCTGTTTGCATGTGCCACAGTGAATGGCGCCAAAAGTATTGGCTCGCATAACGCCTCGCTGGAAGCAGAGGAGCCGGCCGACTTTTTTACAATCGATCTGAATGATCCCTCGATCGCCGGTGCTTCCGAAGACGATCGCCTTTCGAACGTTGTTTTTTCACTTTCAAGAACGGCTGTGAAAGATGTTGTGGTAGGCGGCAAGAAGATTATCGAAGATGGCCGACACGCGCAGCAGGAAGAGATCGTTGAAAGATTCAAGGCTTTACAGAACAGATTGTGGGGCTGATCTGTTATGAGAAGTAGGAAGAGCGGGGGCAGGCCCCCGCGTTCACTTCAGTTAAGCTCAATCAAACATGGACATTCAGGAAACACTCGCTCAACTAGTTGCTATAGATTCTGTTTCGTCGCGCACCAACCTGCGCGTCATTGATTACCTGGCGACGCGCTGCGAGGCGATAGGACTAAGCGTGCAACGCTTTCCCTACAGCGACGACAACGGAATAGAAAAAATCAATTTGCTGGCGGTCGCAGGTGCAAACTTGTTCGGTGAACTGGACGTGGAAATTGTATTAGTAGGGCACACGGATACGGTTCCTTACGAGGCGACGTGGACAGATGCGCTTAATCTCACCTTGCGGGACGAAAAACTTTTTGGGCGCGGCGCATGCGATACCAAAGCATTTATTTCAGCGGCCTTAACGGCAGTTCAAAGTCTCGATCTTAAAAGTTTGCGCCGGCCGCTGGCGCTTTTGTTTACCGCCGATGAAGAAGTTGGGCTTATTGGCGCACAGCGGTTCGTCCAACAACAGCAACAAATGCGCGCACGCTATGCGATCGTCGGCGAGCCCACTTCACTTCAGCCCATGCGCGCCGGCAAGGGTTACTGCCTCGCCGAGATAACTGTGCAGGGCCGCGAAGCGCACAGTGCTTATCCGGAACTCGGCACCTCGGCGGTCTTTGGCGCGGCGCGTTTGATCACACGGATCGAAAAAATAGCGACAGAACTGCGCAGTGAAATGCACCCGGATTTCGATCCACCGTTCACGACTCTCAATATCGGCCTCGTTCACGGAGGCACCGCGAAGAACGTTGTTGCTGGAGCATGCCGTTTCACGCTGGAGTGGCGGCCCATTCCCGGACAAGCGCCTGGCCGTTTGCTGGAGTTGATCGATTTGGCGATTGCGACAGAGACTGCGCGCGATCAGCATCTAATTTTCGAAGTGGAGGCCTCCCGCGCGGACCAGGGCTTTGAAACGTCCGCTAATTCAAAGCTGGTGAACTTGCTTGAAGACCTGACGATGAAGACTGCAGGCACAGTCGCCTTCGGCACCGAAGCCGCGCTGATGACCGAGCTGGGCGCTGAAGCGGTCGTGCTTGGTCCCGGCAACATCCGCGAAGCCCATCGCACCGGCGAGTTTGTGCCCGTTGCGGAGCTGGATGCAGGCGTCGAAATCTTAAGGAAAGCCATCGAAACGGTGTGTTTATAGAGCCCTTTGGTCTGCAGTTTAGAGTACAAGCTTTGGCTTGAGCCGCCGCCAAAGCGGCAACCTGAAGGTTGAAGTCTGAACTTCTTTGCGGGCAACTAATAGGCGTTTCTAACATCGAACCGTTGTTCCGTTAACCGATCGGCTTTTGGCTTTCTATGACACCTGCCGTTACCCTCGACAATCTGCGCATCGCCGCACCCTGCGCCAAAGCCTGGGACGAGATGGTAGGGAACGATCGCATCAGGCTTTGCGATCAATGCTCACTTATGAAGCGAAACTTTTTAGGGTTTTTATTATTACTTCTATTTCTGAGCCCGTCGCCGATTACTGCACAGTCTTCACTGTCACCGCTCACCAGTAAAGAAGTCGTCGCACTAATTTATCAATTACCAAAACATCCTGAGTTGCGCGACGAAGTTGTCGGCGAGATTCGCAAACGCGGCATTGGCTTTCCGCTTACCGACGGCATGCGTTCATTGGTCGCCAGCAAAAGCGGTAACGATGCTCTGCTGCGCCGCACGCTTGAAGAAGCTGAACGCCGGCGGATTAACCCGACGACGTTCACTTTGCCCCCGGAGAGCGAGGGGAATGCATTGCTCGATCGCACGCGCGCGGCCACGCTCGCGGCTGCGGACGCGATGCCCGACTTCATCGTCAAGCAACTGATCAAACGTTCACGCGCTTACGGCAACACCAACAACTGGCTTCCGCAAGACAACTTGACAATCGCTGTTGCTTACCGCGCCACTGCCGGCGAGCAATACAAAGTGCTGGCGGTGAATGGCCTGCCCCTGGGCCAGGAAGCCAGGCAAAGCCGCGACTACAGCAAAGACGTCGCGCCGGGCGCGAGTTCAAGTGGCGTTGAATACATTTCTGCAGTCGCTGATGTTTTCAAACCGCAATCGGAAACGAAGTTTAAATTAGTCGACACTGACTTGATTCAGGGCCGTCACACACTTGTGTATGAGTACGAGGTTTCAAGAGAACTTTCGCAGTTGACTTTGCGCGCGGGCGACGCCGAGCCGGCGGTGGTTGGCTCGCGCGGCAGAATCTGGATCGACCGTGAACTCAATCGTGTTTTGCGTTTTGAACAAATTGCCACCGAAATACCAGCGGACTATCCGATTCGCGCGGCCCACAGCCTGATTGATTACGACTGGGTAACTATCAATGACAACAAGTATCTGCTGCCAACCCATTCAGAGATTCTGCTGACAACGGTTGGCCGCGGCATGACCGTGCAAAGCCGCAATGAGATTCGCTTTCGCGGTTATCAAAAATTCGGCGCCGAGCTGAAGGTGATCGACGAAATCGACGACAAAGATTTTCCACCGGACAAGCCTTAGCGAACACTCAGCCGCAGGCACAGAGACACGGAGACCGGACTGATAAAAAACAAACACGAGCAGATACAGGGCGGAGGCAGTTCTGTCCGGTTTCCTCTCTGCGTCTCTGTGCCTCTTTGGCTGGTTTTGACGTTACGCAAATTTGGCAGGCTGTTAAATCCGATAATCATAGCAACGCTGTTCGTTTTAGGCAGTTCCGCAGTTTGCGCGCAGAGTAAACCTGATAAAGACTACCTCGTTTATGTTCTCTCTGAAGCAGCCGACACGATCTCATTGGTTCGTTTTGGACCAGGCGGCGCACGCGTCGAGCGCGAAATTCCCACCGGCGATATGCCGACCGATATTGATGGACCACATGGCATCGCCGTCTCGCGCGATAAGCAGTTTTACTACGTCTCGCTCGGTCATGGCCGGCCATTCGGAACGGTCTGGAAATATTCCGCGAAAAACGACCGCGTACTGGGCAAGACTACATTAGGATTTTTTCCTGCCACCATGGACCTTTCGGCTGACGGCAGCCTGCTTTATGTGGTCAATTTTAATTTGCACGGCGACATGGTCCCTTCGTCGGTATCTGTCGTTGCAACTGACGCGATGCTAGAAGTTGCACGCATTCAAACCTGCGTTATGCCTCATGGCTCACGCCTGAATCCGCAGGGTACCAAACATTATTCGGCGTGCATGATGGATGACATGCTGGTGGAGATCGATACGCAGACACTGAAGGTTTCGCGCCACTTTGTATTAACCAAAGGCCGCGAGCTGGGAATGAATGGCGCGCCTGCAAAGGCAAAAATGAGAACCGCCGCAGACAGCGGAATGAAACACATGGACATGGGCGGGCACGGCATGGAAGCTCCGAAGCCGGATGATGTTTCATGTTCACCAACCTGGGCCCAACCATCAATAGATGGTTCATCCATTTTCGTCGCCTGCAATAAGTCGAGCGAAATTGTGGAAGTCGATGCCGCAAAATGGAAAGTAGCGCGACGTATTCCCGCGCGCGCTGGGGTTTACAACCTGGCTATCACGCATGACGGCACGCGCTTGTTGGCCACTAACAAACGCGACCAATCAGTTTCGATAATCGATTTGAAAACCGGCACCGAGCGGGCGCGCATTCCTACGCGGCGAAAAGTTTTGCACGGCGTGGTTGTTTCTCCCGACGACAATTTCGCGTTCGTTTCGGTTGAAGGCATCGGCGCCGAGCCAGGCACCGTGGAAATAATTGATCTCGCCGCCATGAAAATAGTCGCCGGCATTGATGTGCGTGAGCAAGCCGCCGGCATCGACTTTCTTCGCACTGAGCCTGCAAAGTAATTCCTGGTGCGCTTCTCTAAGACAAGTAGAGGCAAGCTCACAGCCTGCTTGATCGAAAACTGACAGTTTGCGCTACGCCTGCGTAAACAGCGCCAGCGTGCACAGGTGTGGACACGTATTTGACTCACTGTATCCGAATGTCAACATCAACGAATCCTTGCAGTCGCCGCATCTTCACCCCACCCATCGGATTGTTCCTTGACTCCGCTTCGGTATGCACATTGCAACCGATAAGAACAATCCGGGTAGTTTGAACGGACAGGAGATTTACTCAATGAAGCCCAGAATCCTCATCGTAGACGACGATGAAGCTATAACTCAACAACTGTTCTGGACGCTCAGCGACGATTACGACGTTGTAACCGCTAATGATTTGCCGTCCGCCGTGCGCCGCGCGATGGTTTACGAGCCCGCCATCTCGATTCTTGATCTGCATTTGCCTCCGGAAACAGATTCGCCTCGAGTGGGACTGCGCATTCTTGAATACATCAAAGGTCACCTGCCGGGAACCAAGGTGTTGGTGATGACTTCGGCCGACACGCGTGAGGTCCGCGAAGAATGTTTCGCAGTTGGCGCGGATGAGTTTCTCAACAAGCCCTTCGATACCGAATTATTAATCTCCACCATGCGACGCATGGCTCCGCATTCGCTCGACCTCGCGTGAAGTTCTACTTGCGCTCGTCGATCAATAAATCAAGAAACAAAATAAGAACGACCCAAGAAGAAGTACACGAAAGTTCACGAAAACGATTTGGTGTTGCTTCGGTAATTTACTCGATCTTTTACGTGTTCTTTTGGGTTTAGGACACTGCCGACTCGAGGGCAGTGTCCGCGTTTCGGCTTTCCTCTGTGCGTACTCAATGGCCTTTGTGTCTCTATGGTGAATTGTCCTCAGCAGAAACCCACCAGAGAGACCCGGAGAACACAAAGGCAGCATAGAGAGTTTCAAATTAGGATCCTACCCGACTGGAGACTCATGCTGACTTCTCAGTGTGCGTCTGCGATAATGAACACCTCGCGATAGTTTATCTTCAACTCGGCAGTGCCGTTTACATCTTCGTCAGTATCGTCCGTCAGAAATCAATGAGTGAAGCCTATGACAAAGTACGGGGGGTAACCGAGCTGCCGATCTTTCCGCTCGCCCTGGTGCTGTTTCCCGGCGTGCCGCTGCCGCTGCATATTTTCGAGCCACGCTATCGGCAAATGCTCAGCGACGCGCGCGCGGGACACAATCTGTTTGGCGTTTCTTATTTCGACGCTTCGACTTCTGACAAAGAGGTGCCGCCCGCCGGTCATGTTGGCTGCGTCGCGGAAGTCACTGAGGCCCAGACGCTGCCGGATGGCCGTTCAAATATTCTGACGGTTGGAATCATTCGGTACCGAGTCGAAGAGTATGCGGAAGGCGACGAACCTTATCTGCTGGCTCGCGTCAGCTTCTTTGAAGATGAAGAAGAGGAGGCCAGCGTCTTGAGCGCTAGCGCGCATGAGGTAGCTGAAACGTTCACGCGCATAGCACGCGCGGTGAGGACAATCAACGACGAGCGCGCGAGCCTGCCTGACATTTCCGACACCGACCCGCAACGGCTGTCGTTCCTGGTGGCCGCAGCGATGGAGGTCGATACTGACGTCAAACAGGATTTGCTTGAGTTGCGCTCGACGGCTGAACGTTTGCAGCGCCTGCGCGAAATGCTCGACCGCGCGGTGTTGAGTTATGAAGAACGCGCGCGCGTTCATGAGTTGGCAAAACGAAATGGCCATAGCGGGAGGAGAATTGATCTGGAGTAGGACAGACATTCTTGTCTGTCCCTTCTTTTTTCAGGTTGCGATTTCAGAGTTGAAAGAAAACAGAAGATTTTCCATTTATCATTTTCCATTTTTCATTTTTCATTGTTTGCACCCAACATTGGGAACAAGTTTTCCGGAATAACATTTTTCGGAAGGACACTCTTCGGAGCACTTGTCATCAGTTATATGATTACGAGAGCCAGAAATCGAAAAATGAAAAATGGAAGATCTTAATAACGGTCGCTACTTCAGATGCGAAGAGGAATGAAGTTGTCGGAGACAAATAAAAGTCAAGCCCAGGTGACGGTCCTTTTCTTTGGCGCCGCCCGAGACGTCGTTGGCCATGACGAAGTACAAGTCGCGTTGCAGGCTGTGAACGCGGCCGCAGCCTTTCAAGAACTGTTGGAACGCTTTCCCGACCTTCGTCGCTTTGGACGCTCGCTGTTGTTCGCAGTGAATCAGGAATACGCGCAGGCGGATCGCGCCATCAACGATGGTGATGAACTGGCTGTTTTTCCGCCAGTGAGCGGGGGTTCCGGAGAGGCGACTAGCGCCGGAGGCGCAGCCGATACTAGCCCCGGGCGTAAGCCCGGGGATCAAGCCGCCAATAGAAGCGAAACCCTCGAAGAGGGCGACAGAAATCCTACGACGACGCCTCACCAATCAGACTTTTCGAACGACTTCTATGAATTAACTAGCAACGCAATCGATGTGGGTGCAGTCAATCGTCGGGTTGTGCTGCCGCAATGCGGCGCGACCGTTACGCTTGACGGCTATGCACGCGAATGGACACGCGGCCGGCGAACCTTATATCTCGTCTATGAAGCCTATGCGCCGATGGCGTTGCGCGAACTCGAGCGCTTGGGTCGCGAAGCTCACGATCGTTTTGAGATTGCGCACATCGGAATCGTTCACCGCACCGGGCGACTCGAAATTGGTGAGACGAGCGTGGTCATTGCCGTCAGTGCGCCACATCGACGCGCTGCGTTTGAAGCCTGCGAGTGGGCCATCCGCGAACTGAAACGCACTGTGCCTATTTGGAAAAAAGAAGTTTTTGAAGACGGAGAAGTTTGGGTCGAAGGCGAAGGAATATCCTAATCGGATAACTGTACAAGAAAACCGAAATGGCAGAATTCATAGTTCCGACCAACGCGACGCTAAACGCAGCCAAGTCATTCTTGTCTGGAAGCTCTTATTTTGACCTGGACTCACCAGAAGCACAGCTTATTTTTCATCCAAAATGGATGCACATGGAACCTTTCGCGCTTTCAATGATTGCCGCATGGGCGGGATGGTGTCGCGAAAATTCTCTCCGGATAAACATACAGAACCTCACACAAAAGGTTGATTATGCTTGGAGGATGAGCCTATTTGAGAATCTTCCGGTCGAATATCACCCCTCCCGTATTGAACATGAAGAGGCAGGGAGATTTATGCCTATCAAACATGTTCAGACCAGTAGTGAGGCGAGAGCAGTTATAGCCGACATCTCAGCGTTGCTTCACATGACTGACAACCCTGAAGGGTTGGCTGCCGTTCAATATTGCATAAGCGAATTGATTCGGAATGCGCTGGAGCATTCCAGTTCAAATCTCGGAGCTTACGTCTGCGCCCACAACTTTGTCGGGGGTAAACCGCCTAGAGTTGCAATTGGGATTGCTGATTGCGGCATTGGTATCTCCGCCCACCTCGGTCGGGCCTACCCAGAAGCGAAAACGAGCGATACCCGCGCTTTACAACTTGCACTGGAACCGGGTATTACTGGCGCATTGCCAGGTGTCTACGGTACACCTGACAACGCAGGTGCGGGACTTTTTATTACTCGCTCTATCGCTAAAGGAACTGGCGGTTATTTTCTGATCTATTCGGGAAAAGCGTGCTATCGATTAAGAAGGGCGTCAGTAAAAGATCAGATCAACCTGTTTACAGATGCCTTCAAAGACCGTCATGACTTATGGACTTTCGCCAACGAGTGGAACGGCACGGTCGTAGCTGTCGAAATACGAACTGATCGACTAGTGGATTTCGACAGTTATTTCGGCTGGATTAGAGATCAAATGCCAACTCGAGATGCAATTGAGAGGAAGATAAGGTTCACATGATTGAAATAAGGATTCCGCCGGGTGTTGGTGGTTTCGTGGAAGACAAAGATCTCGGCAAAAATCTACGAACTGAAAAGATTATTCCCGCACTTCTGGACGGTCAAACGGTGGTTTTGGATTTCTCCGACGTGAAGTATGCTACTCAGTCTTTCATTCATGCACTGGTCGGGGAAGCTTTCAAACGATTTGGTCAAGACGCTTTGGATCGTATTGAATTCCGTAAGTGCTCCCAACAATTGAAGAGCGTAATTGAGCTAGTGGTAGCTTACTCATTTACAAACTTTCTTCAGAATTCTTCCGTCAAGATGGACCGAGCCGTTGAGTGACAGTTCGGAAAATAAGAAATGAATTCTAGTTTGCTGGCGCGTCTTCAATCTCTTCATCCGCAGCCTCAACCAGCGAGGCGCTGGTCACCCGATCACCTTCTTCGGTCTTGATTAGCCTGACGCCCTGGGCGCTGCGTCCCGTCTTGCGGATGCTGTCGGCCTCAATGCGTATCAGCTTGCCCTGTTGCGTGATGATCATGATCTCTGACTCAACATCAACCGGGAACACCGCCACGACCTTGCCGGTTTTTTCGGTCGTCTTCATGTTGATGACTCCTTTACCGCCGCGCGATTGCAAGCGATAGGTGGTGATTGGAGTCTGCTTGCCGTATCCCTGTTCGGAAACGGAAAGCATCTTCTCGGAATCGTCGGCAGAAACGGGGCACACCGAAACTACATAATCATCCGCGCGCAGGTTTATACCGCGCACACCGCGCGTGGCCCGGCCCATCGGCCGCACGTTCTTCTCATCAAAACGAATTGCGAGACCGTTGTGAGTGGCGATGAAGATGCGCTTCGTGCCGTCCGTCAACACAACGTCGAGCAACTGATCGCCCTCGTCAATGTTGATGGCGATGATGCCGTTGGAGCGAATGTTCTGAAAATCAGCCAGCGAGGTCTTCTTGATGACACCTTTGCGCGTCACCATCAAAACGTATCGCCCTTCGGCAAATTCGCGCACTGGAACGACGCCCGCAAGTTTTCGATCAGAAGGAATATTGATCAGATTAACGACTGCTTTACCGCGCGCCGAAGCGGCAGCGTCCGGCACTTCATGGACTTTCAACTTATAGACCATGCCATCGTCAGTGAAAATCATGATGTAAGCGTGTGTTGAGGCAATGAAGAGATGCTCGACGTAATCGCTGCCCTTCGCTGCCGCGCCGAAGCGACCTTTGCCGCCGCGACCCTGCCGCTGATAGGTGGTAATGGGCGTGCGCTTGATGTAGCCGCTGTTTGTCACCGTGATAGCCACATCTTCGTCGGCAATCAGGTCTTCAATTGAGAACTCGATTCCTTCGGCGACAATTTCGGTCCGGCGCGCGTCGCCAAAGTCTTTCTTGACCTCTTCCAGCTCGTTGCCGATTACGCGCCGCAGCGAATTCTCGTTTGCCAAAATCTCTTCGAGCTCGGCGATCAGCTTGATAATGCCTTCGTATTCGTCGGTGATCTTCTGCCGCTCAAGCGCAGAGAGGCGCCGGAGCTGGAGATCAAGAATCGCCTGCGCCTGTAGCTCGGAAAACGCCAACCGCTCCATTGCCTTCTGCAACTTGGGGACATAGGTCTTGAGCGTGTTGTCGGAAGGAATTCCTTTCCAGGTTTTCACTTCGTTCATCGTCTTCGTCTGCCCCGTCAGCCACAGGCGAGCCTGATCGACCGAGCTCGAGTTGCGGATTAGCGTGACGATGAAATCCAGCGCATCGATTGCCTTCGTTAGTCCCTCGAGAATGTGCGCGCGCGCCCTGGCTTTGCGTAGATCGTATTCCGTGCGCCGCCGCACCACCTCGCGGCGAAAGTCCACGAAGCACTCGAGCATCTGTTTGAGATTGAGTACGCGCGGTTGGCCGTTGACGATTGCCAAATTGATTACGCCAAATGACGACTGCATTGGCGTCAACTTGTAAAGCTTATTGAGAACGATCTGGGGAACAGCATCGCGCTTCAGCTCGACCACGATGCGCATGCCGGTGCGATCTGACTCGTCGCGCAGATCGGAAACGCCGTCGAGTTTTTTCTCGTTAATGAGCTCGGCGATACGTTCAATCAAACGGGCCTTGTTCACCTGAAATGGTATTTCTGTAATTACTACCGCATCGCGTTCCTGCGTACCGCGACCTATGCGATCAATTCCGGCGCGCGCACGCATCTGAATTATTCCGCGACCTGTCAGATACGACTTCCTAAGCTCCTCGCCGCCGTAGATGAAACCTCCGGTCGGGAAGTCGGGTCCGGTAACTATCTTTAACAAAGCCTCGATTGCGATGTCCGGATTGCGCAGCAACGCCAGGGTGGCGTCGATGATCTCGGTGAGGTTGTGTGGTGGAATCTTCGTGGCCATGCCAACCGCGATCCCATCCGAGCCATTAACCAGCAGGTTCGGAATGCGCGTGGGCAGTACCTTTGGCTCGCTTAACGACTCGTCATAGTTTGGCTGAAAATCGACCGTTTCTTTTTCAAGATCCGCAAGCACTACGTTCGTCACGCGCGCCATTCGTATTTCGGTATAGCGCATTGCCGCGGCAGCGTCGCCGTCAACCGAACCAAAGTTTCCCTGGCCGTCGACCAGCGGATAGCGCATCGAAAAATCCTGCGCCAAGCGCACGATCGTGTCGTACACCGCGGTGTCGCCGTGCGGATGATATTTACCAATCACGTCACCGACGATGCGCGCGCTTTTCTTGTATGGCTTGTTGTAGGTGTTACCAAGTTCGTGCATCGCCCACAGCACTCGCCGGTGCACGGGCTTGAGTCCGTCGCGCACATCGGGCAGCGCGCGGCCGATGATTACTGACATTGCATAATCGAGATACGACCGCCGCATCTCGTCTTCAATGTTTATATGATTGCGTTCAGAAGTTGTTTCCATCCGTTGACCTTTCCAGTACAATCCGCCCGCCGTGGGACTTCATTTGCTAAGATTAAAAGGGCCCGCGCGCGACATACCCGGCCCGTCGAGGGTTCATGCTTTTCGCATCTTGAATTGTTTGTAATTCGCGCAGATTTAGTTTCAAAAACGGGCGCACTGAAGTAAAGATTATTGTATTCGAAAACGGGCTTCGTAGCAAACCCAAAAAGGCGCTAAAACCTAATAAAATCAAGGGCTTTGGCCGTGGTTACACTTTCACAATTTACGCTTCTGTCCGGGCGCTGACAGTTTTCCGTTCGCCCCTGAATTTTGAGTAACTCGGCCGCGATCTTCACTATGCCTGAAGAGCGAAAATGGAAGCGCATACGCGAGCGATTGGAACTGAAATTACCCGTGCGCGTACACTGCCGTGAGACAAAAGATTTGCAATGGACTGAGATTACGCGGTTGATTGACGTTACGCCGTTTGGCGCCGGGTTTACCTTAAAACGCCCGGTCGAAAAAGGTCGACTACTGCACATGACAATTCCGATGCCGCGCCAGTTGCGTGTATTCGATCACGTCGAGGATCAATACCGCGTATGGGCTCTGGTGCGTTACATCAAAACCTCTGCCTTGGCGAGCAAGACACCGCTCTTTGAAGTTGGCGTCGCCTTTATCGGCAAACGCGCGCCTCGCAGTTATGAAGAAGATCCTGCAAAGCGTTACGAAATCGGCGCACTGTCAGCCGAGAGTTTGAATGGGTTGCAGGAGTGGCAACAGGTCGAGTCAGCGTCGTCAGATAAACGTAGCCTGACGCGTCACAACATCCCTGTCGATATGTTGATTGAGACGCTTGACGACACAGGCGATGTGGAAGCCAGCGAGCATACGGTCACGGAAAACATTAGTTTGCAGGGAGCCGCGATCTACACGACGCTCGACTTGCCCGTTGGCCGGTTCATTCGGCTGTCGAGCGAACAATACAAGGTGATGGTCTATGCGGCGGTGCGCGCACGAAGTATGGGACCATCCGGCGTCCCACGCATCCACGTCGAATTTGTCGATCGCGAGTGGCCCTTGTAGTAGCAAAGTAAAAAACGATAGAGCGCAATCGGCTTTTATTTCACACCGTGAGCGACACAAATACATTGTTTCAACAAGATTCCGCAGCTCGATCGAAACGACGCGAGACAGTTCTGCCGGAACGGTTGATCTCTTTGTTGCGTCCGGCGGTAGGTTTGTTTAGTCGCGCTATCTGGCGATTGGAATTCCAGGGTGTTGAAAATATTCCCGATGATACGGGCCTGATCGTCGCTGCGAACCATCAAAGTTATGGCGATCCGTTTTGGCTGGCGCTTCCCATCAAACGGCCCATTCGTTTTCTCGCCTGGAGTGAAGCGTTTTCCTGGCCCATCGTCGGCAAAGGTATCGGGTTTCTGGGAGCGTGGCCACTGCAAATCGAAGGAAGTGATCCAGCGGCAATTCGACGATCACTCAACTGGCTGCGCGACGGCGGCGTGGTGGTGATTTTTCCGGAAGGTTCTCGTGGACTGCCCGACGGCTCAATGATTCATTTGAAAGGCGGCGCGGTCCGCATGGCTTTGGACTCAGGTGTCCCGATCCTTCCCGTTACGATTCGGGGCGCAAACAAAGTCTGGCCCGCTAATAAACGTTTACCGCGTCCGGGAAAAGTCATCATCGCTTATCACCCGATCATTCGCGTCGAACAATTATCCGGAGAAGAAACGCGTGCCTGCGCGCGTCGCGAGACTGAACGACTCGCGCGTATCATTCGCTCCGCGCTCTAGGTGTTCAATACACGCATCATTGCATCGTGCACACGTCCATTGGTGGCCAACACTTTAGGCGTGTAAATATCCAGCTGCGCGCCGCGATAGTCGGTGATGCGCCCGCCGGCTTCTTCAATCAACAACATTCCAGCCGCGACATCCCAGGCATTCAGCCCATCTTCCCAAAAGCCGTCAAAACGTCCACACGCGAGGTAAGCCAGATCGAGCGCCGCCGAGCCATCGCGCCTGACAGCCTGCGCCGTCATGGTGAAGTTTACAAAGTCGCGCGCAAAGTTTAACCGCTCGCGCACGTTGTACGGAAAGCCGGTGCACAGCATCGCGGCGTTTAAACTATCGACGGTGGAAACGCGCATGGGCCGTTCATTTAAGGTTGCGCCCTGCCCACGTTCCGCCGCAAACATTTCGTCGCGCACGGGATCGTAAACGACGCCGATTTCGATTGCGCCGGCACGCTCTACCGCGATTGAAACGCAGAAGCACGGATAACCGTGCGCGTAGTTGGTGGTGCCATCCAGCGGGTCGATGATCCACTTCCAGTCACTCTTTCCCGACACCAGTTCGATTCCTTCGCTGGCGCCGGATTCTTCGGCAAGAATCGCATGCCGCGGATAGTGCGATTTGATGCGGTCGATGATCAGTTTTTCCGCAGCCAGGTCGGCTTCGGTCACCAGATCGATATCGCCTTTGTTTGACACTTGCGCGCGACCGAGGCGATCGATAAGAACGCTACCGGCGTCGCGCGCGGTTTGAATTGCGAAGTTAAGCAAGTCTGATCTCTTTTGGTGTGGGATTGAACTTCGATTGCTAAGCATATAGCAAAACACGCTTGCTCCGCGAAGTTATGATGAGTGTGGGTACTGAATGTAGTTTCAGACGTTGTTACCTACGGCTTTGCCGCTTCGGTGCCCGACAAGGCTTTGACTTGCCGGTTAGTCTCCCGTGTTTGTCTGGTCTCGAACCAGTTGGACGGTCAAAGACCGTGATTGATTAGTTCAGCTTTCCGGCAAGTCAGAGGCTTGCCGCGCACCGAAACGGCAGAGCCATACCATTGACATAACTTTGGCGCCGGTTATCCTAGTCCACGGATTTCTTACTCACCACAGAACGATTTCCGCCACGACTTAAGGAGATATGCATCCATGAAAAGATCATTATCGGTTCTGCTTGGAGCAATCATATTCCTTGCTGCCGCGAGTGCTGCGTTTGCGTGGGGCGACGATGGGCACCAGGCTGTGGGCAAGATAGCTTCGCTGCGCATCAAGCCTCGCACCGCGCAAAAGATTGCCCAGATTCTTAAGCCGGGCGAAACCCTCGCCAGCATTGCTACGTGGGCCGACACCGTGAAAGAGCGCATAGGCAAAACCGATCCTGATCCGGATACGAACGCGTTTCTACAGGACGTAGTCCATAACGAGAAGAATCGGGAATGGCACTACGATGACCTGCCGCTTGGTTGCAAAAGCTATCAAACGTGCACCGCCTTCGAGCCTGAGAATGACATTGGCACATGCTCAACATTTGCATTCGCACTTTGCAGGGTCATCCGGATCCAACCCGGCCCCTAAGCCAGCGAAACGCATTGCGATTGCTGGTTCATTTTCTCGGGGACATCCATCAGCCGTTGCATGTCAGTTGCGGCTTCATCGATGTCAATGGTCCAAATCACACGATCCTCATCGTCCGCGATCCGGCGGTAATCAAGCAAAAACATTTGCCCAGCGACAAAGGCGCGAACGATCTTGTCATCGATAACGATCGTGCGAATTTGCATTCCTTTTGGGATTTCACTCTGGTGACCTCACTGATGAACTCCATTGGCCAGGAGATCACCTCTGATACCTTGGGCATGTTCCTAAAAGAGAATGTGAAACCTCGGGCGAGCTGGAAGCCGCACGGGCCGGTCGGCACCTGGGCCGCGCAATGGGCAACGGATTCGCTGCGGCAATCGCGCGATCACACTTACAAGTCTGTGCAGATCGTCCGTCAACGAACGATACCGGTGCTAAGCCACGGTCAACCGCTCATCCGCGATGGTCAACCAGTAATGCAGACTGTTTTCGATATCACTCGTGCCGCCAACTACGAAACGGTTAACCGCGAGTTGGTGCGACAGCAATTGGCTAAGGGCGGTTTTCGACTGGCAAAGCTTCTCGACGCAATCTATGCGGGGTAGTGAATGAGGCTAGCTTGCGCAGTTGCTCACGCCAGATGTTTCAACTGAAAAATAGCGGGCGCAAGCGCCTCTTCCCAACCTGAGAGATCAATTACTTGATCGGTGACAACCGATTGAACGTCTTTCAACATTAGCAGGTTCAGAGTTGATGGCAGCCTCTTAGGTCCGGAAGGCGGGCTTGCCCACGCTCTGCTTTGAAAATGACTCAGGTGCACTATGGAAAAGATAAATCTTACTGAAAAACTTTCATTAATTCACGACCACTGGAATCCGCGCATCGTTGGCGAACTCAATGGGCAGTACATGAAACTGGTAAAGTTTCAGGGACCGTTCACCTGGCATCATCACGAAAACGAGGACGAGATGTTTCTGGTGCTGAAGGGCAGGTTTCGCATGGAGTTTCGCGACCAGCCGAGTGAACCGGCCGGGTCAACACCAGCCAAGGAAATATGGCTGGAGCAAGGCGAATTCTGTATAGTGCCTCGCGGAGTCGAACACCGGCCGGTGGCCGATGAAGAGTGCCACGTTCTGCTATTCGAGCCGGCAACTACACTCAACACCGGAAACGTACAGGATGAATTTACTGTCCCCGTGCTCGATTGGGTGTGAAACAAAGCATCCGAAATTTCGTACTCATTAAACGAACAAGCAATATCAATTCCTGGAGGCTTACATCGTGAGCAAACTTTTCAATTTCCTCGCTGCATTTGTGCTTATTGGACTGCTGGCCGGTTCATCTGTACAGGGACAAACTCCCGTAGCGGTAAATGTCGCGCCAACTGCGAATGTAAGCAGCGCATCGAGTTCAACTCCAACGGCGCAGATCATCAGTTCCCTCGCCAGCCTGCCTGAAGCTGACACGCTGATCTACATCAACCCGCAGCGCATTCTCAACGAAGTGTTGCCAAAGTTCATGCCTGCAAAAGACATCGAAGGCATGCGCAAGGGTTTCGATGAGGTAAGGAAGAACGCGGGCGTTGATCCAACAAAAATTGATTACATCGTGATCGCGGTGCGCTTTAAGAAACCCACAGCCGATCTTAACTTTCAGCCGCCGGAATTTCTGGCAGTGGCGAGTGGTGATTTCAGCGCTGACTCGCTGCTGGTGCTGGCGCGGATGGCATCGCAGGGAAAGTTGCGCGATGAGAAGTACGGGACAAAGACGCTCGGCCTGATGACCATAGATCCGGTCGTGAAAATGGCCGAGAAAAACCCGTTTATGAAGTCGTTCACAGAAGTTGGCATTGTTTCCCTTAACGCAAACACGATCGCTGTGGGGACGCCCGGGTATTTGCGAGCAGCCATCGACGCCGGCGATGGTAAAGACCGCATCAGCGCTGACACGCTCAACTCTCTTGTCCGCGATCCCAACGCGCTGGTTAGCATTGCAGGTTCGCCGTGGCATTCGTTTGCCAAAAGTTTTGGCATGCTGGGTACCGAGGCCAAGGCTCGCGACCCACGCTGCGAATCGAAGATTGGCGACTTCTATATCGCGTTGACCATGGACGCGACAAATTTCATGCTGCGTGGCGCCTCTAATGCCGACAATCCTGATACGGCACAGATTATTAGCAAATTGTATTCGGGCTTGCTGGGCTATGCGACGCAATCCATACCCGATCCAAGCGCGCAGTCGCTGCTGAAGAACATCGCGATCACGGCCGAAGGCGACGAAGTGCGATTGCGTGCCGACATACCTCAGCAGATGATCGTCGAGTTGATCCAGCAGAAAATGAAGAAGACCACAACCACCGGTCCGGTTCCTGAAAAAGAACCAGTTAAGCCCCGGCACTTACGTCGCAGAGCCAGACGTCACTGACGGCGAAATATTCAGCATCGACCGCGAGGGACGCGTAATCGCGGCGTACGCGGATGGGTGCGTTGCCCCGTCTGGTTGCGTCGCGCCGAACTACACCGGCCGGTTAAAAAGGCAGCGATTGTCCGTCAGGCCGACGGCCGGCGCATGTTCGCAGCTTTCGATCCGAGCGGTACGCCGACGCCTACTCCCACGCCGACGCCTACACCCGCGACTGATCGCTATTATCTGCACGGCACGCCGGGGGATGAGGCAAATAAGAAGCAGGAACTTATCGATCCAAGTTATCGAGGTTCAGCGACATTCGATGCAAACGCACCCACCGGCTCTGAGCCGATCGCCCAAACGACGCAGCCGGTTGCTAACGACGACTTCGTTGGAAATTCGCTGGCGGCTTATTGGCGCAGTCCTTATTCCGGAACCCTCAATGGAAACCTGGAATTGAGCTTGTACTGGGCCACTCCTAACGCCGATTCAACTGTTCAAGGCGTAGACATGGAGTAAGTGTATTCGCAGATCCGGATTACGTTGCTGACCGCGTGCAACCGCAACATTTGATCGGTAGAACAACGATTACACTTGGTTCAGTAACACCTGTGCCAACCTTGATCCAGAGCATCGTGCCGGTTAGCGGCACCGTGCAGAACGAGTTACTCATTCAGATCACACCAAGTTTTGTAAACACCGGATCGGGGTTGTTGATTCTTTACGATTCAACGACTACTGCGTCCAGCTTTAAGCTCAGTGCTGCAAACGGAACGCCTACTCCAACGGCGACACCAACACCAACTGTCAGTCCGACAGCGACACCAACGCCGCCGCCGGGCGGGCCGCAATACGCGAATTACTATCCGCCATCAGGCGTAGCTGAATCGTGGGGTGAGCCTTCGATCGGTTCCAATTGGATCAGCGGCAATGTGATGTTCTTTGGCGGAATCAACGACTATGCGCTGCGCGTAGCTTTCAATGACAGCACTTCGCCAGCAACGGCGAACTGGGCTGAGACACCATTATTATCGAATCTGGCGCCGCGCGCAGTGGGCGGCGATCCGATCCTGTTAACAGACAAAGATACCGGACGCACGTTCGTATCTCAGCTTCAGGCATTCACGCCATCGGCGACGATGGACATTACCGATGATGACGGCGCGAACTACACGCCCACCGCAGGTTTTGGTATTGCATCAGGCTTGGACCACCAGACGATTGGCGTTGGTCCATTCCACGCACCTGCGCCTTCGGGAGCTGTGTATCCCAATGCGGTCTACTACTGTTCGCAGGAAGGTCTGAACTCCAGCGGCAACGGTATCGCGAATTGCGCCTTGAGCGTGAACGGCGGATTGAGTTTTGGTCCTGCCGTACCTGTGTATGTCGTTAACCTCGTTAATTCCTGCTTCCCATTACACGGGCATGCGAGGGTCGCTCCCGACGGCACGGTTTATTTGCCAAATCGGAAATGCGGTAACGGCGCCGGCCTGGTTATGTCCGAAGACAATGGCGTCACGTGGAGCGCGCGCACAATTCCAAACTCTTCAGTCGGAGATACTGACGCATCGTTGGGCATTGCTACCGATGGCAGTCTATATCTGGGATATGAAGCTGCGGATGGTCATGCGCGCATCGCGGTGTCGCACGACAAAGGTGCCACCTGGATTAACCACACCGACGTGGGCGCTCAACTGGGACTGCAGAACTCCGTATTCCCGGCGGTGGTAGCCGGCGATGGCGGCGTTGACACCGGGCGAGCTGCGTATGCTTTCTATGGCAGCACCAGTCCAGGCGATCAGGACGACCCAGCGTTCCGTGGGGATTGGTATCTGTTTATTTCTTCAACCTACGACGGTGGCAAGACATGGATCACCGTCAACGCAACTCCTAACGATCCTATTCAACGCGATGGTATTTGCACTCGCGGATTCCAGGGCTGCGCAGTGCCGCGCAATCTGCTCGACTTCTTTGACGCCACCGTGGACAAAGAAGGTCGCGTGCTGGTTGGTTATGAAGACGGGTGCATGGGCGCTTGTGTCCAGGGTGGTGCAAACATGAACACCGAACAAGGTGTGATCGCACGCCAGAATGGCGGCAAGCGAATGTTCGCTGCTTATGACTCGGGCAATCCCACGCCTACTCCAACGCCAACTCCGACACCCACGCCGACACCAACGCCGACGCCTGGGTCGACTGGACCGCAGACGTTCCAGGGCACGTATGATCCGCACGCGTATCCGTGCGCGACCGAAAAGCACCATTTCAACGTCGCGGCGGGCAACGCTCGAATCGTTGTGCAGGTAAATGCTACCGTTCCAACAAACGACCTTAGCGTTAGCCTGTTGTACGGATCCGGTCCTAATCCTGTGTTAGTGCAAAAGACGGAGGACACCGGAACTTGTTGCGAGGCTTTGGTCTATCAACCCGCCAGCGGTGTTCCGGCGGGCGAGTATCAGGTGCAGATCTGTCAAACTCCAACGCCTAACGGTGTTCCGCAGCAACCGCCCTACGATTATGTAGGTACCTTTACCGCGGACAGCACGCTGGCGCCGAGCGCAACACCAACTCCGACGCCGATACCCACGCCTGTCCCTGTTTACGAAAAGGGTGGTATCACGTTTAGTCCAAACGTGACGGTGCGTGCTTCGGTGGCCGCACGTGATGGTGAACCGAGCCTGCGCGTCGACAAGTTTGGCAATGCATACGTCGCCGGCATACGCGGCGTGCCCGCAGGTGTGGACCTGTGGTACTTCGATCTCAATCCCGGAAGTCCCAATTACGATCCGTTGATGCGTAATCCAAGCTACCGCGGTCAGCCGGATCAATTCTCGCCAGACGAATCGCTCGAACTCGGCGCCGACGGTGGTGGCGATGTTGATCTCGCGGTCGGTTTCGATGAAGCGAGTCCGGGCAACCCACCCTATTTGGCGTTCAGCAGTTTGACTGCTGCCAATGTTTCGACGGCACGGTCCACTGATCGGGGCCAAACCTTCACCAAGAATCCAGCCGGTAACGTTACTGGTGGTATACCGGCGGACGATCGGCAGTGGATGGAATTCTTTGGTAAAGATTCTGTTTACTTGTTGTATCGCACACTCGATCCGGTTATCGCTTTCGTCCAACGATCCAATGATGGTGGTCTAACTTATGGACCAGCACGCGAAGTTGGACTGATCGGACAAGTGGGCGGCATTACGGTCGATCAAAATGACGGCATGTAAAGCGTCAGATGTTGCAAGTTCATCGACGGCGACGAGCGTTTCCTTTGCGCGGTTGATCTGACGCAGCCACTCTTTTTCGTTACCCTGCGTCAGTGTGTCGAAGATGTCGCCCTGTAATCGAAGTTGGCGTTGATCGAAGTCGAATTCCTCGATTAGTAAGCGATCT
>JBDUCB010000085.1:0-6373 GCA_040003695.1 bacterium | reverse complement strand
CAATGATCGGGCAAACGGTTTCACATTACCGCATTCTTGAACCCCTCGGTGAGGGAGGCATGGGGACTGTCTATCTAGCAGAAGACACGCATCTCGGCCGCCGCGTCGCCATAAAGTTTCCTTCAGTCAACTCAGACTCACACGATTATCGCGCTCGCTTCCTGCGCGAGGCCCGTGCCGTTTCCGAACTCAGTCATCCTCATATTGCGACGCTTTTTGACTACGGCGAGACAACCGAGGGCCGCCCATTTTTGGTTATGGAACTCGCGCGCGGTCGTTCGTTAAGCGAGCTAATGCAGAAGGGCGAACTTAATCTGCCGCGAGCCGTAGCGATTGTCAGAGACGTAGCGCTCGCTCTGGTTGAAGCACATGCACGCGGCGTAGTCCATCGCGACATCAAGCCGTCAAACATAATGATTGACGAGGGTGGCCAGATTAAGGTGTTGGATTTCGGACTGGCGAAACAACTCAATAAAGATCATGTGCTCAGTTCAGAGCCTGAGGCGCAAACGCTGCTCTCCACCGAAACGCGGAGCGGCGTTGTGTTGGGAACGCCTGCGTACCTTTCTCCGGAACAAGCCATCGGTGGCGCGGTCGACGGTCGCAGCGACTTGTTTGCGCTAGGCACGCTGCTCTATGAAGCCATCACCGGTCGCACACCATTTGTCGGTAACAGCTTCATCGAGATCGCCGCTAACGTGCTTCACTTTGAGCCACCGCCGCCTTCGAAATTCAATCCAATGGTGCCGCAGGAACTCGACTTCATCGTAGTCAAGGCGCTCGCGAAGAAGCCTGATAAGCGTTATCAATCGGCGAAGGAGTTGGTTGCGGATCTCGACGCCGTTAAGGAACGTCTTGACGACACGTCGGGACAGACACTCATCAAACGGGCCGCGCCTTCCGCCAGGACGTCTCACAGCAAGACGCTGAACAACTTATCTCAGATCCTGCAACGGCCTCGTATACCGATTTCTTACATTCTCGTTGGTGTCGTTGTTTTAATAATTGCCGGGGTACTCGCGGTTCGTTTCGTTCGCCCGTCGCCGCACACGCCGCCTGCCGAGGCACAGCGTTGGTACGACATCGGAACGAGCGCACTGCGAGATGGCGCCTACTATCAAGCGACCCAGGCCCTGGAGCGCGCCATCGGCGCGGACGATGCATACATGCTGGCCCATGCGCGGCTGGCGGAAGCGCTGGTTGAATTGGATTATGTTGATCGTGCCAAGGATGAGCTGCTGCGCGTAAGCAGCGCCGATCGCGCCCGGCTTGCCAGCATTGATTCACTTTATCTCGACGCCATCACGGCTACCGCGCGGCACGATTTTGCTAAATCGATCGGGTTCTACACCAGCATTGCAAAACAAACTGGCGACAACGAAAAACCATTTGTACTTCTCGATTTAGGACGCGCCTACGAAAACAACAACGACCTTCAGGGTGCGATTCAAAGTTACACCGAAGCGAGCACGCGAAACCCGCAATACGCAACCGCGTACCTGCGTCTGGGCATAGTGTCCGGACAACAAGGCGACATGGCAAAGGCGCTATCTTCCTTTGAAACTGCGGAATCGATTTACCAGGCGTTGGGCAACATCGAGGGCCGCACGGAGGTCGTCTTTCAGCGCGGCGCCTTATTCAACAAGCGTAACAAGCTTGCAGAAGCCAGAGCACAATTGGAACAAGCACTGGCGTTGGCGAAAGCAAATGACAACAAATCGCAAATCATAAAAATACTGCTCCAGCTCTCCAGTGTTTCGTTTGACGCAGGCGAAACAGAACGTGCTACTGCGTATGCGCGTGACGCGGTTGACCTGGCTCAGAAGAATGGCATGGAAAATTTGAGCGCGCAGGCGCTGGTTGATCTGGGCAACTCGTTTTTGGTCAGCGGCAAGACAGGGGAAGCGGAAAAGTATCTTTCGCAGGCGCTCGAGTCGGCGCAAAGAGCCAGGGCGCGCCGCAACGAGGCCAGGGCGCGCGTCTCGCTCGCCAGTTTGCGCCAGCAACAAAACAAACCGGATGAGGTTATTCAGTTTCTCGAGCCGGCCCTCGCGTTCTATCAGCAAGGCGGCTATCGCTCGGAAACTTTTTCCTGTCTCGTATTGCTGGCACGCGCAAACCTGCAAAAAGGAGATTATGCCACCGCTGAAAAAGGCAGCCAGCAACTGCTGGAACTCGCGCAGGCCGCAAACGATCAATCGCTGTTGGCGCTGGCACATGCCGAGCGCGGTTCGGAACTCGCTGACGAAGAGAAATTTACCGAAGCTCTCGATCATCTGGAGCAAGCTTGCACCATCTATAGCACGCAGGGAGTGCAGCGCAGTCTCGGATACAACTTGAATAATCGTAGTGATGTGTTGTGGCGATTAGGACGTTACGACGAAGCGCAGAGTCTTCTCACTCAGTCTGAGGCGATTGCGAACAGGCCGGGTGGAGAGTTGAAACGCTTGGCAGTCGAAGTGGATTTGACCCGGGCCCGAATTGCTTTTAGTCAGGGACGTTTTTCTGAGGCCGGAACGGCTGCTGCGAAATCGTTGGCCAGAGGGGGCGACGAATTTAAGAACCTGGCCAACTCGGCGACGATACTGAAAGGGCTGGCCCAGTGTTATTCCGGATCAGCGACTACCGGAAAGGCCCTCATCAGCGAGGCAGTAAACGCGGTGCGGGAACTAGCCGACCCCTCAGACCTGGCCCACGCGCAGTTGGCGCTCTCAGAGGCGATGCTGCTTTCGGGCGACTCGCAGGGCGCGGCCAATAACGCGCAACAGGCTGCCGACGTGTTCACCCGGCTGGGCCAGCATGAGTCTGAGTGGAGGTCGCTGCTGGTGGCCGCCCAGGCTATGCAAAACGTCGGTGACAAAACAAAGGCGCGCGAGTATGGTAGGCGAGCAAAGGATTCGCTTTCCAAATTAGAGCAGCAATGGGGTGGCGACAACTATAAGAGCTACCTCAGCCGGGCTGACATTCAGCGGTTTCAAAAACAACTTGACCAGCTTAATGGTCCTGTCTAAGACAAAGACTCTCGCGCGCATTCCAGGTAACCTAACAAACTCCCGACAGGCAAATAGCTCTGTCCTACGTTCGATAATTCTTCCACGCCCCAAATTAAGGAGAAAAACAAAATGCATAAGCTACGATTACTCATTATCGCAATCGCTGCGATCTGCGTATTGGCACTCGGTGTCTTCGCGTTTGTGCGAGCCCCAAAACCGCAAGGGAGTGGCGACGTGATAATAATCAAGGGCGGGTCATTGACGGTTGAGTGTCCCGACAATGCCAACAAGAACTGCATGCCCTTTAACGCCACCAGCAAGAAGTATGAGCACAAGAACAGCGGCGGAAAGATCGAGGAGATCGTTGTGATGGACAGCAGCGGCAACGCACTCCCGAACGGAACCTTTACGCGTGCGGCAAACTTCCCGGATGGCAAGCCGCAAATCAAGATTACTTACAAGTAGACTAAACGTTTGAGTGCGCTGCGCCAGAGCAAGTTTCTTGGCGCAGCCGGATGAGAGGCGAAAGGCATGTCAGCACCGCTTCGGATTGACATGCCTTAGTCGCCAGAATTCTGTGCGAAAGAGCTGAAGATAGTTGCTCGGGAAAGAAACCTCAACCGCCGAGTTTCGACTTTACGATTTCACTAACGGTTCGGCCGTCCGCATTTTTTCCGGCAAGCGCGACCTGCGTCGCCTTCATCACCTTGCCCATGTCTTTCATTGAGCTGGCTCCGCTTTCTGTTATCGCCGACGCAACTGCTGTTTCTATCTCTTCGCGCGACACCGCTTGGGGGAGATACGCTTCAATGACGGCGATCTCAGCACTCTCTTTATCAGCCAGATCCTGACGTCCGCCCTTTTCATACTGTTCCACGGAATCGCGTCGCTGCTTTAACAAAGAACGCAGCAGTTTGCTCATTTCTTCATCATCGAGCTCGCTACCTTTTTCGATTTGGCGGTTCATCATTGCGGCTTTTACCATGCGCAGCGTTGAGGTGCGCGGGGCGTCCTGCGCTTTCATCGACGCTGTCATGTCGGAAATTATTTGTTCTCTTAAGTTCATTGCTTCCTCCGGCCAGCGAGTCCGCGCTCGTGCAGCCGCGTGGAGTGCTGATTATTAATATAATGCATCGCCGGCTACGGCGTTAGCGTCGGTATATTCAAATCGCCCAGCGCGCGAGTCTGAGCCAGTAGCTTTAGCAATTCTGAAGTCATCAGCCGGTGGCCCATGTGGTTGGGGTGTATCAACTCGCCAAACCAGCCCTCGTTTGCAGGATAGGCGGCCTCAGTCAGCTCGCGAATTTCTAGAAAAGGGACGTGTTGTTGTTCCGTAGCCAACCGCAACGCTTTACGATAGCGCATCATTGCTTCGGCCTCAGGCACGTTGGTAACACGATCCCGATAGGGGGCCGCAATTACGATTACCCCAATGTTTTTGGCATAAGCCAGGCGCGTGATTCCGAGCATGTTATCTATGTACTCCTGCTCTGAAACTCGCGCGACCGGTCGCACCCCTACGATAGGATTTCTTTGATTCCTCGATCTTAGCCATTCGGTGGCGTGCGCGAAAGCCTGACTCTGATCAACCAACCAACGCACGGCGATGGCGCGCCAATTTGTCTTGATCGCTTCTCGATCCGGCACATCACTCAAGCTCGCATCGTTCCAGCCAAAACTAATTGTCAGCAGATCGGGTTTCAGTTGATCAATGTCGCGCCGTAACCACGCTAATCCCTGATGACTTGTGTATCCGGGAACCGCCATCGTTATTACTTCAATTTGTTTGTTTGAATTCGCCGCGCGCAATTCCTTTTCCAGCAACATCGGGTAGGGCAGCGCCTGACGGTCGTAATCGTTGGGCCTCTCCACCCAAACCGTAGGTACGCGATAACCAAACGTTACCGAATCACCAAGACAGACAATGCGCACCGTACCCGGCTGTTTATTTTGTAACGCCCGATCTGAACGAAGATGTTGTGCGTTCGTCGATAGCACGGTGAAATCCCAGATGACATGATCGAGGTTTGGTTTCAGACGCCACAGCAACAACGGGTCGCCTTCGAAGATTGTTGATTGTTTGGCGTCTGCGACTTGCGCCTTCTGCTGCGGCGTGAAGACAAACAGATCGAGACTGGAAACATGCTGCAGCGCCAGGCGCGTTCCCACTTCGACGGCGAGAAGAAGGAGCAGGAAAACGAGGTAGATTAGGGCGGCGTAAGCAAGCTGGCGCTTGCGAGTTATTTTGTGTGTCGGTGGTGGTATGACAGGAAACTGATTTTCTGCTGATGGACTCATCGCGGCAATGTTAGCCTGCGGAGCAGGCGGAAAGCATAAAGCCTGGGGGGCGTGAGCCCCAGGTCTAGGCAGCAATTCGAAACATGAGCTTGCGAAGCAAGCGACAGAGAGAAAGCCTGGCGCAAAGAATTCGCTGACGCCCGTTACACGGGCTTAGTGCCCAAACCCTGATCCACTTTCCTCGGGCTTACACCCCAGGCTTTATGCTCACGCCTGCTCCGCAGGCTGGAAGAATCGTCTCTTAGCTTGCCATTCAGTAATCTCAAGGTTGGGAAGTGGGTTTGCCCCCGGCATTTTTCGGAAGCTTACCGCGGCCGTTTGAAGCATGCCCGTTGGATTTTGCGACGTGCTGGCGCAGATACTTTCCGGTATGTGACGCCTTAGTCGCCATGATCTTTTCTGGTGTGCCGGTAGTTACCACCTGGCCGCCGGCATCGCCGCCTTCCGGGCCGAGGTCGATGATGTAATCGGCGGTCTTTATGACGTCAAGATTATGCTCGATCACCAGCAACGAGCCGCCGGCATCAATCAGCGCCCGAAAAGCTGCCAGTAGTTTGTTGATGTCGTCGAAATGAAGACCGGTAGTCGGTTCGTCGAAGATGTAAAGTGTTTTTGCGCCAGTGCGTTTTGATAACTGAGCGGCCAGCTTGATGCGCTGGGCTTCACCACCCGACAGCGTCGTTGCCGACTGGCCCAGCCGCAAATAACCCAGACCAACTTCATCAAGCACTTTCAACTTATTGGTAATCTTCGCGACTTCGCGAAAAAAGCCTATGGCCTCGCGCACTGTCATGTTCAAAACTTCATGCACGTTCTTGCCGCGATAACGCACGTCCAGTATCTGTTGCTTGAAGCGCGTGCCCTTACACTCTTCGCAAACCAGTTCAACGTCGGCGAGAAACTGCATCTCGACCGTCACCGTGCCGTCGCCCTGGCAAACATCGCAGCGTCCGCCCGGCAGATTGAACGAGAAGTGTGAAGGATCGAAACCGCGTGCCTGCGCTTCACGCGTAGAAGCAAACACCTCGCGGATGCCATCGTAAACTTTGATGTAGGTAACGGGATTCGAGCGCGGCGTTCGT
>JBDUCB010000188.1:0-21438 GCA_040003695.1 bacterium | reverse complement strand
CTTCGCTGGTTATGGTATTAGGAACTCCGGTCATCGCGATAACGATTCTATTGCTTGCTTTCGAACGGCTTGCGCACGTGGGAATTTTTGACCCGGCTGCAGGTGGCGACCCAGTGCTTTTCCAGCACCTGTTCTGGTTTTACTCGCATCCGGCGGTCTACATCATGGTGCTGCCCAGCATGGGCGTGGTTAGCGAGTTGATCGCCAACTTTTCGCGCAAAAATATTTTTGGCTACAAGTTTGTCGCATTCTCAAGCCTGGCTATCGCCGTATTCGGCTTTCTCGTTTGGGGCCATCACCTGTTTGTCGCCAGCCAGTCAGTCTATGCGGGAATGATTTTTTCGTTCTTGAGTTTCGCGGTTGCGATTCCTTCAGCGATCAAAGTTTTCAACTGGACAGCGACGCTGTACAAGGGTTCGATCTCGTACGACACGCCGATGCTTTACGCGCTCGGCTTCATCGGACTCTTCACCATTGGTGGCATGACCGGACTGTTTCTCGCGTCGCTGGCAGTCGATGTTCATGTCAGCGATACATATTTCATTGTGGCCCACTTCCACTACATCATGGTGGGCGGCGCGCTGTTTGGTTACCTCGGCGGCTTGCATTACTGGTGGCCCAAGATCAGCGGTCGCATGTATCCGGAAGGTTGGGGCAGATTTTCGGCGCTGGTGATCTACGTCGGGTTCAACCTGACATTCTTGCCACAGTTTGTCGCCGGTTATTTGGGCATGCCGCGGCGTTATCACGCCTACCCGCCCGAGTTTCAGGTCTTCAATGTTTTATCATCAGCGGGGGCGTCGATTTTGGGATTTGGACTTTTGATACCGGCGATTTATCTCGTGTGGTCTATGCGTTATGGCAAACACGCGGAAGCGAACCCCTGGCATTTGCCGGGGCTCGAATGGCGCACCGCTTCGCCGCCGCCGACAGAAAACTTTTTAGTGACACCGGTAGTGACCTGGGAAGCTTATGAGTTTGCGCCGCCCGAAGAGATGCAGGTAGTGGGCAAGTTTAGAGATGAAGATTTGGAAGTGGCGGACGTAAGCAGTAAGCAGTAAGCAGTGAGCGGTGAGCAGTAGGCAGAAGGCAGAAGGCAGTAGGCAGGAGCAGGAGGCAGGAGCAGTCAGAAAGCAGAAAGCAGAAGGCAGAAGGCAGAAGGCAGAAGGCAGAAAGAAGCGTGAACAGCGAACAGTAAACAGCAAACGGCACAGCCGAAGAGAACAAAGTACAAAGTACTAAGTACAAAGAACAAGAAATAAAGTTCAAAAACCAAAGAGCAAAAACCAAAGACCCAAGACCTGATGATCATGGCAGCAATTGAACACGAGGCAAGCCACCCGGCGTTGCAGCATCACTTCGAGAACCTTGAGCAACAGCGCGAGGCGGGCACGCTGGGTATGTGGGTTTTCCTTGTAACCGAAATCATGTTTTTCGGTGCGATGTTTTTTGCCTACACGCTTTATCGTACCAAGTTTCCGGAAGCTTTCGCCTCCGCCAGCAACCATCTTTCGCTTCCGCTTGGGGCCATCAACACGGCAGTGCTCATCTTCAGCAGCTTTACGATGGCCCTCGCGGTTTACAGCGCGCAAACAGGCAAGCGTCGCAACCAGATTGTCTGTCTAGCGCTAACGATTCTGCTTGGCCTTACATTTCTTGCCATCAAGGCAATTGAATACCACGACAAGTACGTTGATCATTTAATTCCCGGAAGATTGATACCGAGGCGGCCATTTGACGCGAGCGGCGTTCATTTGTTGCCTGGGGCCGCGCGGCAAAACGTGGAAATGTTTTACTGGATCTATTTTGCGATGACCGGCATGCATGCCGTGCACATGATCATCGGCGTGGGATTGTTGTCTGTGATCCTATTGTTCTCGGCACGCGGCAAGTATGGTCCTGAATATCACAACCCGATCGAGATATCAGGACTCTATTGGCACTTCGTTGACATCATTTGGATCTTTTTGTTTCCGCTCTTGTATTTGCTGGGCCGGCACCTGGAACACGGGTAGGACAACTGTCCGACAAACTTCAGTTTGTCGACGCTGAAGTGACGTAACGACAAGCTAAATCTTGTCGAACATAAGATGAGCGAACACATAGTTTCACTCAAAGTCTACATAAGTATTTTTCTTGCCTTGTTGGTAGGAACGGCTTTGACCGTTTGGGCGGGCCTGCATGACTTTCCCGGACAGATGAATGTGATCATCGCATTGACGATCGCCGTCATAAAAGCCACGCTCGTCGTGCTTTATTTTATGCACGTTCGTTATAGCTCGCGGCTGATTTGGGTCGTCTTTACTTCCGCGCTATTTTGGCTGGTAATCCTTTTTGCGCTGACTCTGAGTGATTATTGGACCAGAAGTTGGCTCTAGAATTGGTTAACCCTAACAACGATCGATTCTAGGCGCTCCTCGAATTCTCTGCCTGATACAGCTTCATATCCCGCACCATCACTACCTTCTTACAAGCTGGACATTGCAGACTGAGAGTCGCGTCCGAAGTTCGAATCGGATTCGCACAGTAAGGACAGGGTCCGGATACCAGGTTTTGTTTGAAGAGGTCGCGCATCATGATCAGCGGTAGGACCAGGCCGGCAATAAGTAGCGGAATACCAAAGAAGAGGCCAACGCTGGTGCCCTCGCCGAGCGTGAGACTGATTACCAGACCGGCGATGAAAAGAATAAGTCCGACGGCAATAGCAAAAGAAAAAGTGTAGGCACTATCAAACGTGCGGCTTCGTTTTTGGGCGGTTGGCTCTTCAGTGCTCATTACTAATTCTCCCGAGCAGATTTTGAATAACAGAATTTGTTTTTAGTTGATTTTGACTTTTAACGCCGCCGCTTGTCGCTTGTCAAATCTTTTGGGTGGTGATGCAGTTTAGATTAGCGTCCGCGCAGTGGCATGAGGTCAGTACCACATCGCGGTAGCGAGTGGGTCCTTCCATTTGATTTGTGATGTCCGATTGACTGGTCGGAACTTTGTTTGGACATCTTTCGTCGACAACCAGCAATCGAAAGACCCACCCGCTACCGCGGTGTGGTACTGACCTCATGTCACAGCAGACATGGTTGCTGGCTTCGATCATCGTTAGTTTAGTCAAACTGGATGAGTACTATCTCTTGTGTCCGCTGTGCACTTCCGCACTTCATCGGTATAATCACCGTTTCCGATGACTACCAAATTGATGACAAACAGCATGCAAACACCATTTGAACAGTTTCTAGAGCAGCAGAGCGAGGAAGCCTGGGCGGCCACTTTAACCACTTTGCTTCGCTCGATTCACGAAGTGGACAAAAACGCGACGCAGATCTGGTTTGCCTTCTATCCGTTGTCATTGTTTAAGGCTTTGCAGGCCAAGGACAAAGACGCATTAGCTAAACAACTGCTGATACAGGGGCATTACGAGCTCAAGGATCAGATCGATTCATCGCACACTTTTCTTTATGGTCATCGTTATTGGCCGCAGATCAAGAAAGCGGTAGAGGCTTTTGCCGACGCGTATGACGTCACTAACAAAACACAACTATCGGATCAGATTCTGGTTGTCGCAAGCGAAACGGCCGCAATTCTGAATGTAGATCCCTCGTTGTTGGTTGGTATTACTGCGGTTGCCTTCATGACAATTCAACAGGCGACCCTTGCCGCGTTCAAGCACGCACCGGGCGCAATGTTGCTTGATAAAAAACACGCGAAGAAGTCGGCGGATCAAATTCTTAGCGAGCGCGCGAAAACTGATAGCCAGGGACTGTTTGGTTTTCTCAAGACCGTCGATAAGAAGTGGACAGTCACTTACGACGAAAACGACGCGACTGCAAAATACAAGATGAATAACGATCAGGATATGGCCTGGGGCGCTTCAGACGATCGCACGCGCAACTGGCGCGAGATCGATCCGCGACGTCCCGAAGGCCCCATTCCGGTTGAATGCCGTTCGGCATCATGCGGCACCTGTTGGGTAGGAGTGCTGGGCGGCGCGGAAAAACTTTCTGACGTGGCCGTACGCGAAGGGAAGAAGATCAAAGAGTTTGGTTACATCGATACGACCGAACCGAAACCGCTGATCCGACTTGCCTGCCAGGCCAAAACTTATGGCGCCGTTTCCATCGTAATACCGCCCTGGAACGGAGTGTTTGGCAAGTATCTGAAATCACTCAAAGAAAACGAATAGGGTCTCGCGAGTTATTGCTGGCGCAGTTTTCCGCGACAGATGACCACTTGCTCGTCGCCCGGGACCATGATGCCAGGTTGACTGGTTACGGACTGGGAACGAATTGTCGTTTCAACTTCCAGTTGCCCATCATTGATTATCGCTTCCGTGCCGATTCGGGAGCGACTTTGATCCAGAGTACCTCCGCTGCTTCGTTCCTTTGAATAACTCATAACGTGGCTGACGCGCTCGCTCGAGACATCAATCGATTCGAGCGTAATGCTGGTAACCCCACCACCGGGTGGCACAAATTGGAACGACTGTCCGGCTTCACTGAGTTCTACCGAACGCAAGCCGCCTTTTGTTTGATACTCGTAAATTGGATTTCCGGATTCGGCAAACTTCATGTTCATTTGAATGCTTTCTCCGTCATCGCAGTTTGAAGTTCCGGTCGAGGTAGTACTCGCCAAAGTACCGGAATTCGTGCCCCTGTTGCTTCGTCCCGAAGATCTACGTTGATCATCAGAATCGTCCGCATCAGCGTTGGCGACGTTTTGATTTGAGAGACTCGAGATGCCAATCAACGCACCGCAGGCCACGCAACCGCCCATCACGATCACGAGCACTCCTATGACGGATCCTAAAATGATCCACAGTTTCTTATTTGAGTGTGCGGGCAGTGGGCTGTGGCGGGAAGTCGTTCATTGTCCGGCCCTCTGGATTTTAATCGGACATCTTGTGTCCCGAGTGCCGATAACATTACGCTCTGGACAATGGACGGTCAATCAAAAGCGGCGGGCGCTCGCCAATCGTCACCACTTCTATTTGTGCTCGGCGCGGCGGTGTTGTGGAGTACCGGCGGACTCTTCATCAAATGGACCACACTCTCCGGACTTGAACTCTCATTCGGCCGCTCTTTGCTGGCGGCAATTACGGTAGCCATCTTCACGCGACGTGAAGGCTTTGGACTGAATCGCGTTACCGCGCTGGCATCGGTGCTTTACGCAGCGCTGTTGCTCCTCTTTGTCCTGGCAACAAAAGAAACCACCGCGGCGAACGCGATCTTTCTGCAATACACCGCGCCGGTTTATCTGCTTATTTTCGAGCCATTGTTCTACAAGGAAAAGTTTCGCTCGCGGGATTTGATCGTGGTGATCGTTTGCGTCGCGGGAATGTCACTCTTTTTTGTCGGCAAACTACGGCCACAGGATGTGACGGGAAATCTTCTGGCGCTCGCGTCCGGACTCTGTTTCGCCTGCTACTTCCTGCTGTTGCGACATAGCAAATCGCGTGCGGTTAATCGCGCTTCATCCGTGATCTACGGCAATCTGCTGTTGGTAGTCGTCGCCGCGCCGGCGGCATTGAAAGTGCTGCCACACATTTCAACGCACGATGCCGTCAGCGTCGTCTATCTTGGCGTCGTGCAAATCGGCGTCGCCTATACGTTGTTTACTTTGGCGATGGCGCGCGGCGTTCGTTCGCTTGATGCCGGCATCGTCGGCTATGTTGAGCCGCTGCTGAATCCGATCTGGGTTTTTTTAGTGCTGGGCGAGCGGCCAACTTCGTGGGCCATCCTCGGTGGCGCGATCATCGTCGTCGCGGTGGTGTGTCACATGTTGTTTGAGGCGCGCAGTGGAAGGCGAACAGTCGATCTCGCTTAAGAAAACCCAAATCGGCGGATTACGCAGATTTCACGGATTACAATTCAAGAAGGTAAACAAATGAAATACGAGCGGCGATAGTCCAGGTGAAACCGTGAGTCATGAATGATGAGGAATGACAGTTGATTGTTCTTTCTGTTCTGCGGAATCTGTGTAATCTGCGGATGATCTATCACCCGCCGTCGGCGCGTTGTTTCGCCGCGGCAGCGAGTGCTGCCAGGCGTTGCACTTTCTGTTCGAAAGTTTCTCCGGCCACTGGACCAGTATCCGTGACGCCGGCATAAGTTCCACGAAGCATCAGTGTCCGATCAGCTTGTCCTGTAGGTTTGTGCGCTGCCGGTGCTGATGCGGTATTGGTTGGCTCAGCAGCGACATTCGAATCTTCTGAAGCTGCGGCTGCTGGAGTTGAGGCTGGCGAAACTGACTCCGCAGTTTTAGCCGCCGCTGTTTCAGCCGCAGCTGGCGCAACTGGACCACCGCCTTCTTCAGCGCGACGCTTTGCTCCCGCCGACACTGCTTTAAGCCGTGCAACTTTCTGTTCAAAAGTTTCGCCAGCCACTGGGCCAGTGTCGACCACGCCTGAATACGTTGACCGGTGCATCAACTGCCGATCAGGTTCAGCGCCAGCTTTGGCTGCGGGCTTTCCCGCCGCCGGACTCACCTGTTTGGTCGCGGCCGGTGCGGGCGCTTTTGCAGTCGTGGAAGCAGCGGGCGCAGCTTGCGAAGTAGCAGGCTTTGCTGCAGGCGCATGCGCCGCGGTAGTCTCCATCACAAAAACGCCGCGCGCGTCTTTCTTGATCACCGGCAACGTCCCACCCGCAGCTTGAAGCAAGGCCGTTAGCTCCGCTTCGACAAACCGATGCTGCTTTTGCGGATCGCGCACGTGGCCCAGCGGCGGTCCCATGTAGTAGGTGCCGCACGTCTGGCATTTGAACAATACGTCATCGCCACGCAGATGAACTTCGGCAGGCTCACCCGCCGTCTTCAACTGTTTGAGGTGACCCCAGCAGGGTTTCCCCTTCTCATTTTTCTCGTTGCAGACCGTCTGCGCGTTGGTAATTCTTTTTGGAACCGGCGCAGGGGTTATCGTTGACGCCTGTTTGTCTGAACTTGCTTCGGAGGGAGTTGCGGTCATAAGCGATTCGGTGATTCGCGAAACGTTTGGAGTGCTGGCAACACAAATCTTACCCAGTTGGGCAAATCGGCGTCAATGAAGATGAACTCCGTTTACAATTTTTACCGTGCTATGCTGAGCGGAAATGCTGAAAGATGTGATGGGCGCAATCTGGCGGCGAACGCCTCGCAAGCTGCGGAACTGGGCCATCCGCTTCACCCAGCCCCGCTTCACAGCAACCGCTGCCGCAATTGTTATCGACAATGCCGGCCGGGTATTGCTGCTTAATCACCGTTTTCGTACCGGCTCGGGATGGGGAATTCCTGGCGGTTTTATTGAGCGGGGCGAGCAACCGGAAGCAGCTTTGCAGCGTGAACTACGCGAAGAAGTGGAGTTGGAAGTCCAGGACCTTGAGCTATTCACAACGCGCGCTTTTAAGAGAGCGAAGCAAATTGAGATCGTCTTTCGTTGCCGAGCTCTGGGGCAGACTGATCAGTTGAGTTTTGAAATCAAAAAGGCCGGCTGGTTTCATGCGCACGATTTACCAAAAGAGCTGCCGCCGGATCAGGCGCGCTTGATAAGACTCGCTCTCGGTGATGGAGCAGAAACGCACGATTGATGTATGCTGTGGGATGAAAAAAAAGTACTGAGTGATGAGTACTGAATACTGAGTATGCAGACCCATGGCTGCGGCTACAACTCAGTACTCATCACTCAGTACTCATCACTTTGTTTGGAGAAGAAAATGGTTGACCTGATTCCGTCGTCCGACACCGTAATGCAGATTCTGAAGCGCACCGGCGCATTTCGCGAAGGCCACTTTGTTTATCCCAATGGCAAGCATTCGCCGCATTATTTTCAGATGCCGCTCGCGTTTCGCTACTACGATACCGCGCGCGTGTTGGCCGTCGCGCTCAGCAGAAAATTTCGCGTCGATCGCGATGTCTCGAGCCAGTTGCCGAAGGTTTCCATTATCAGCCCCAGCTCAGGAGGTATTCCCGTCGCGTTCGGCGTCCGTGATGCGTTGAGCGCGGAACAAATTTACTGGGCGGAGCAGGAAGGCGGCAAGCGAATGTTTCGCCAGTACATCAATAAAGGCGAGGTGAATCCCTGCATTATGGTTGACGACATAATCAGAAGCGGTCATGCCATTGAGGAAACGGCTGCGCTCGTCAAAGAATTGGGCGCGAACGTTATTGGGTGCGGCGCAATCGTTCGCTTCACTTCCGCGCCGGAGACAATAGGCAATGTTCCGATTCGATCGCTGGTACAGTTTGATGCGCACATGTATGACGAAGGCGACTCATGTGGCGACTGTAAGAACAATGCGCCGGTCGAGCACGTGAGGTTTTAAAAAGCAGTAAGCAGAGACCAAGGGGCAGTAGCCAGACCGTAAGGGAGGGCTTCGCAAGCCATTTCCAATGAGAGCGGGGCACTATGGGAGGATTTCCATAGTGCCCGGTTTGTCTTCGTGTTCAAAATTACGGAGCCCTCCCTTACGGTCGGGCTACCGCCCCGCTTACTGCCTACTGCCTTCTCGCCTCTAGATTTCGTGTCGATTTGCCAGCGACTTATCCATCGTTACTTCATCGACGTATTCCAGATCGCTTCCCACCGGCATACCCATCGCGATGCGTGTGACGCGCAAACCCAGTGGCTTCAGCAGACGGCCGATGTAGTTTGCGGTTGCTTCCCCTTCGGTGGTTGGGTTGGTTGCCATAATGACCTCGCTCACCTGGATACCGTCATTATTTTCCGGCTTCAGACGCGGCAGCAGATTGGCGAGATGGAGTTCGTTTGGACCAATGTGACGAATGGGCGAGAGGCTGCCATGAAGCACATGATAGACACCTTTGAAGCTGCGCGTTTTTTCGACTGCGACCAGGCTATGGGGTTCTTCAACCACACAGATAACTGAATGATCGCGCGAGGTAGACGCGCAGATGCGGCAGGGATCGATGTCAGTTAAATTATTGCAGATGGAGCAAAGAATAATTCGTTCTTTGACGTCGCGCACCGCCGTTATCAACCGATCGAGATCGTTTTCCGGCGTGCGCATGATGTGAAAAGCGAGCCGCTGCGCAGATTTGTGGCCAATGCCGGGCAGGCGCTTTAGTTCATCGATGAGTTTGGTGACGGGTTCTGCGTATTCAAGCATTTGATTTGGTCTTGGGTCTTTGGGCTTTGGTCTTTGCAAAAACCCTCAAAGTCCAAAGACCTAAGGCCAAAGACCCAAAAGCGACATCGGACGGTTATCCGAGCAAGCCTCCGAGGCCCGGCGGCAACATCCCACCCAGCTTGCCCTTCATTGCTTCGTCAACTTTGCGATTTGCTTCATTAATCGCCGCAAGGATCATGTCCTGCAGCATTTCAACATCGCCTTCCTTCACCGCTTCAGGATCGATCTTGAGCGAAACAATCTCATGATTGCCTTTCATCGTCACGCTCACCACGCCGCCGCCCGCTGAAGCCTCCGCGCGCATCTCTTCCATTTCTTTAGACATCTTCTCCTGCATCACCTGCGCCTGCTTCATCATCTGTTGAATATTTAGTCCGCCAGGAAATTTCATTGCTCGCCCCTCTCTAAAGTGATCGATTGCTAATATGCTGCTTTGTGGCATCGTAGCTTTCATTAGAATTGAATGCAACGCGCGCTGCTTTGGTTCAGAGTGCAAGCTTTAGCTTGCGTATGCCCGCGACAACAACCTGAAGGTTGTACTCTAAACTACCGCCGCTTGGCCGGTATCTGCTATAAGCTTGCGGCAAATGCCTGGCCCCGAATCTTCCCAAACCCTGGAAAGAACTCTCAAAGCCGAGATCAAAATCTATTACGATCTGCACGTTGCCGAGCAGCCGTCTGCACCTTTGCTCATAGCACTGCATGGTTATGGCGCAAACAAGAAACAGATGATGCGCGAAGCGCAACAGATGGCGCCCGACGGCTTTGCCGTGGTTTCGTTACAGGGCTTTCATCAGCATTTGAAGGAACCAAAAGAACCGGGTGGTCCACTGCGTTTCGGGTTCGGCTGGCTTTCAAACTTTCATCCGGAAGATTCCGTGCGCGTTCATCATCAGACGCTTCTGGATCTAATCCAGACATTGACCGTCGAGAAAATTGCCGACCCCGGTCGACTTTTCCTGCTTGGTTTTTCCCAAACCTGCGCGCTTAATTATCGCTTTGCTTTTACGCATTCTGATCTCTTGCACGGCGTGATCGGGATTTGCGGCGGCCTGCCCGGAGACTGGGAAACAAGTGAAACGTACAAACCGACTAATGCTGCCGTGTTTCATCTTGCTGGAAACAATGACGAGTTTTATCCGCCCGAACGTGTGAGCGCCTACGAAGCACGGCTCAAGCTGCGCGCGCAGAACGTGAAATTCAAAAGCTACGATGCGGGACATGAAATTGTGCCGGCAATGCGCGAAGATGTGAGGGAATGGTTACAGAAAGGATGACGAACAGAATGCGATTCAGAATGTTAACGGCGGTTTTGTTGCTCCTGATTAGCGTCGCTCCGGGCTTGAGTCAAACCAAAGCAAAGCCCAAACAGCGTGAAGCCAAAGACAGTGCGGCGATTCGTGCAGTACTCGATGCACAAGTTGCTGCCTGGAACCGCGGCGACATTGAAGGCTTCATGGGTGGTTACGACGTTTCGGAAAAAACGGTTTTCGTTGGTGGCGATACGGTCACACGTGGCTGGCAGACCGTTCTGGATCGTTACAAAAGAAATTACGACTCGCGCGAGAAAATGGGTACGCTGACTTTTTCTGATCTGGAAATCACGCCCATGGGAAACGACAGTGCGCTGGTGTTGATGCGGTGGCACTTGCAGCGTACAAAAGACGAACCGCATGGGAGGTCAACGCTAGTAATGCGACGCACAAAACAAGGCTGGAAGATCGTTCACGATCATTCTTCGGGCGCAGGACAGTGAAATTAGGTAGAAGGCATGCAGAACTGAGATTCGTCGGCATAGGGACCTAGATGCAACACGCTTTGCGGCTATGCCGTCCGATGTGCGGAAGGGCTTTGCCCTTCCGAAAGATCGCGGTTCTCCAGGGCTGCGCCCCATTCACGGGCGTAGCCCAATACTTTTTCCCTACAGCGACGGAAGGCCGTAGGCCTTCCGCACATCAGACGGCAAAGCCGAAATGACGTCTGCAAACTAAGTTGCCAACGCCCGCGGTTTTGCGTCCCTGTGGAACATCCGCCACGACTGTTGGGCAATCGACATTACGGCTAATCCAAATTTTGAATGCCCAACGATTCCCCAAATTCCTCCCAGCTCGCAGCACTCGAACGAGAAGTTGAAGCGCGCAGCGCTGTCTTCAAAAAAGAGCTTGGCTTGTTTGATCTCGTTCTGACCCAGGTTGTGTTTGTGGTTGGCACAATCTGGGTTGGCTGGGCGGCGAAACTCGGTAGCCAGCAAAACTTCTTTTGGCTATTGGCAATTCTCACCTTTTATTTGCCACTGGCAGCCGCAGTCATTTTTCTAAATCGGTTAATGCCGCTTGAAGGTGGACTTTATCAATGGGCCAAACTCGCTTTCAACGATTTTGTTGCCTTCATGGTGGCCTGGAACCTTTGGGTTTTTGCTATTTCGATTCTTGCCGGCATAGGACTGATTGTCACCACCAACATTTCATACGCCATTGGACCCACGGCGTCCTGGATGAAAGAGAACAAGCCGATCATTACGGTGATCAGTTGCGTGCTGGTTGTCGCCATGGTTATCGCCGCTACTCGCGGGTTGGGCTTGGGGAAATGGGTGCACAACGCCGGCGGCATGATGCTGTTGGTTACGTTTGCAGCGTTGATACTCTTGCCGTTTATCGGCCTCGTGCGCGGCACGGTTGCTGAATACCATCCCTTCGCCATGGAGGTGCCAAACTTTTCCTTGTTCAATCTTAATGTTTTCAGCAAGCTGGCCCTGGGGGCTTTGACAGGCTTCGAATACATCGCGATTCTTGCCGGAGAGACACGCTCGCCGGCGCGCAACGTGACGCGCTCAGTCATTATCGCGGCGCCCATAATTGCGGTGATGTTTATTCTGGGAACCAGCTCGGTGCTGGCCTTTGTTTCGCCAGACAATGTCGATTTGATCGGGCCGATTCCACAGGTGCTGAGCATTGGCTTTGGACAATTTGGTTGGGTGGGGAAGATCGTTTCATTGGCGATATTGGGCGTAGTGGTGCGCCAGATTGCTTTGATGAGTATTTATCTCGCCGGCAATTCAAGACTACCGATGGTGGCGGGCTGGGACGAACTGCTGCCGCGCTGGTTTACCCGTTTGCACAAGAAATATAAGACGCCGGTTAACTCAATTCTCTTTGTCGGCGTCATCACTTTGGCGCTGGGTTTGGCCAGCCTGATTGGCGTGCGGACGCAGGAAGCGTTTCAGTTGCTGGACAACGCCGGCGGTGTTTTTTATGCGATCACGTACCTCGTCTTATTTGCCATTCCATTGTTTGGACTAAAACGCCTCGGCGTGCGCGCGCCGTTTTGGTTACGACTGGCTTGCGGGTCAGGATTTTTCGTGTCAGTGATCTACATAGGCTTCACTATTGTGCCGATCATAACAGTACAAAGCCGGATAACTTTCGCCGCAAAAATCATTGGTGCGGTGTTAATCGCCAATGGCATTGGCCTGGCTGTTTTTCTGCTCGCAGCGAAGCGATCGCGTAGCCGCGCGCAAGGGCCAATAACTTAAGTGTCCGACTAAAAATGCAAACTTAAGCTGGCATGTGTTGGCGCATTGTGATAATCAATGGCCCACGAAGCGTGCTAAAAACCACCTAGCCCCTAAGGAGGATGCAAAGATGAACTTCGGACGTGTTTTACTCGGCGGCCTGCTGGCAGGCTTAATCCTAAACATCGGCGAGTTTCTACTGAATGAAAAAGTGTTGGGCACACAGATGATGGCGTTCTTTTCCCAACACGGTTTCAAGGATCCGGGCAGCAACTTCATCGTGGTCGCTGTGATCCTGACCTTTGTACTCGGCATCGTGGCTGTTTGGCTTTACGCGCTGATTAGACCGCGGCTGGGTCCTGGAGTGAAGACGGCGATCGTTGCTGCCTTCATACTCTGGTTTGGCATCTACCTTTACTGTGGCGTCATCAACATGTTTCTTTTCGGCATACCGATGAACATGATGATCATCGCCTTCGTCTGGGGGCTGGTCGAATACATCATTGCGACGATTGCCGGCGCCTGGGTTTACACCGAAGCGTAACGAGCTACTAGTTTTGTCTCAATCACTCGCGGTTATCAACTGTTCACAACTTGTGACTCTTTCCGGGCCTGCTCGTCCACGAGTCGGCCCGGAGTTGCGTCAGCTATCGATGATCGAAGACGGCGCCATGCTGGTGAGTGGCGAGTTAATAGAAAAAGTTGGCCCGCGATGCGAAATCGAAAAGCTGATTGATAACGCCTGCGAAGTGGTTGATGCCGGCGGTCGCGTGGTGCTGCCGGGTTTTGTCGATGCGCACGCGCATCCGGTGTTTGCGGGTACGCGGGCTAATGAATTTGAAGAGCGGGCACAAGGCGCGACTTATCAGGAGATAGCCGCGCGCGGCGGCGGCATCCAGTCAACTGTTAACGCTACGCGCGCCGCGAGCACGGATGAGTTAGTCGCCGCCGGCAAGCGCTATGCAAACTGGTTTCTGCGCAACGGCACTACAACTATTGAAGCAAAATCCGGCTATGGGCTGACGCTGGAAGACGAAATAAAAATTCTGCACGCCATCAGGATACTCAATGAGGAGACCACGCTACGTTACGTTCCTACGTTTCTGGGCGCGCATTCCATTCCCGCGGAATACAAATCGCGCCGGGAGAAATATGTTTCCCTGATAATCGACGAGATGTTGCCTCGTATTGCCGAGGAGAAGCTGGCGGAATACTGCGACGTCTTTTGCGAAGAAAATGTCTTCACAACTGATGAGTCTTGGCAGATTCTTTCCGCAGCACGCTGTCATGGTCTGGGACTGAGAATACACGCTGATCAGTTGTCGCTATCAGGTGGGGCAAAGCTGGCGGCAGAGTTGGCGACGGTCAGTGCCGATCATCTGGAGCACACGGATGCCGCAGGAATCGCGGCGTTGAAGTCTGCCACAGTGCAACCAGTGTTATTGCCTGGTTCGGTTTACGCGCTTGGCTCGACACGCTACCCAGCAGCACGTGAAATGATTGACGCGGGTCTTGCGGTAGTGCTGGCGACTGATTTCAATCCTGGCTCATCGCCGACGCCTTCAATCCCGATGATCCTTTCGCTCGCGTCGACGCAGATGAAAATGACGGCTGCGGAATCAATCACGGCGACGACGATCAATGCAGCCTACAGCTTGAACCGCGGCGACAAAATCGGGTCGCTTGAAGAAGGCAAAGTCGCCGATTTTGTAATTCACGATTGTCATGATTATCGCGAGCTGGCGTATTTCTTTGGTGTAGAGCACGCGTGGAAGGTTTTTGCCTCGGGTCGTGAAGCGGGGCAGTAGCCCGACCGTAAGGGAGGGCGCCGATGGTTCAAATTGATGACTTGAGCCCTCCCTTACGGTCGGACTACTGCCCCCAACTAGTCATTCGCACCGGCCGAAGAAAAAGGACAACGAGAATTTATTTGACGCTTCATCGCTTCTATTTTATTATCACCCTCAACACTGGAAAGGAGGTGATTCAAAATATATGAGTTCTTATCACAGTGAGGTGGCTGCGGCCTGACCTCTGAACCAGAAACTAACTCGTTAGGATTTCGGTTCAGTTGTCTCACTGCAAAGTGCTCCTCCTTTTCAGGAAGCTGCACGCCCAGTTAGTCCACAGGCCAATCCGAACAGTTCACCGAAGCCGTCCATGATCCTCCGGGATTGTGGACGGCTTTTCACGTTTAGCCACAGATTAACGCGGATAACACAGATATGAAGAAAAGTTGGTAATCGGATCTTATCCGCTTTGAGCAGTGTTCATCTGTGGCCGCTTTTTTGCTGATCAACTTGACCCGGTAATCAGTCGAGTGAGAGATTAGAATTTCCGCGCAACACAAGGGAGAAGTTCTAGTTGTCGTCTGTTGATTCCCCCGTCTTTTATGATCCTGCGGGACGCCGTTGGCGTCGCGTGCGCCGCACCTGGTTGGCGCTCGCCGTCATCGTCACGACCATGGCCGCGATTTTTATCGCCAGCGTCCTGGTGAATCCAGTATTGCCAAGCTTGAATGTGCGTCAGGTAGCCAGCCTTCCCAACTCCGCTGACATTAAGCCAAAGAAGCTCAACGTTCCCGCGAATCCGAGCGAACAGAAAGCAAGAAAGGCACAGGCGGAACTACAACACGCGCTGGCACTGACGCCCAGAGTTGTTCCCGGCCGGCGACGTTCCCAGCTTCCGATCGTTCCGCCTCCGGCCCTGCCGCCGCCAATCGTGCCTACGACCCGGCCACTGTCGATTGGCTTTTACATCAACTGGGACGAGTCGAGTTACGCTTCTTTGAAACGTAACCTGGACCATCTGGATTGGGTCATCGCCGAATGGTCACACTTGCAAGCCACTCCGGATGGTGGCACTTCGCTAGTCACTGACGTGGACGCGCCAGCGTTGAACTGGATTCGCCTGACGCGGCCACAGGTTCAGGTCATTCCCATGGTCCAGAACCTGGTTGATGAAAAATGGCAGCCGGACCTTTTGACCCGCGCCATTTCTGATGAGACCGGGCGCCAGCGTCTGATCGCGGCGCTAACCGACTTTGTCCAGCAAAACAAATTTCCAGGCGTATGCGTCGATCTTGAAGAGCCGCCGCCGGCGACGCAGCAGGCACTCCTAACTTTCGTTCAGGAACTGCATCAAGCTTTCGCAGACAAAGGTTTATTAGTAATCCAGGCAGTGCCTTTTGATGATCAGGACTGGCATTACAAAGATTACGCGGCTGCCACCGACTACCTGATGTTGATGGCTTATGACCAGCACTGGGCCGGCAGCGATCCGGGTTCGGTTGCAGCGAAGGATTGGTACGAGCGCAACATCGTGAATCGCATGCACGATCTCGATCCGGCGAAGACGATCATCGCGCTGGGAAACTATGGTTACAACTGGACTGAGGGCGACAAAAATGCAGACGAAGTCACCTGTCAGGAGGCGCTGATCACTGCTAAGGAATCAGACGCGAAAATAGAGTTTGATCCGGCTACTCGTAATCCGCATTTTGAGTATGACGAAGACGATGGCTCACATCACATTGTTTGGTTTCTCGACGCGGTGACGGCTTACAACCAGATGCGCGCGGTAAGCGGTTTCAAGCCCGCCGGTTTTGCTGTCTGGCGTTTAGGTTCTGAAGACCCGTCGATTTGGTCAGTCCTCGGTAATTCCCCAACACCTTCGGCCAATGTGTTGAGCCGTATCGTCTACGGTTATCAGGTTGATTTCCAAGGCACTGGTGAACTGCTGAAAGTCATGTACAGGCCGAAGGACGGCTGGCGCAATCTGGATATCGATGGCGGAAACGGTTTCATAAATAATGAGGAGTTTGTAGTAACACCTACGTCTTACGTCATTCAGCGTGGCGGCGATCATCCGGGAATGATTGCCCTGACTTTTGACGATGGCCCGGATCCGCGTTGGACACCCGCGATACTCGATATCCTGAAACAGGAGCAGGCGCCGGCCACATTTTTCATCATCGGGAAAAACGGTCAGGCCTATCCCGACCTCATGCAGCGCATAGTCAATGAAGGCCACGAGATTGGTAATCATACTTTCACTCATCCAAACCTCGGCGAAATTCCTGCGTCGCTTATCGAGCTTGAGTTAAACGCTACCCAGCGTTTGATCGAATCAGAGGTTGGCCGATCGGCAGTTCTGTTTCGCCCGCCGTATTTTGGTGACGCTGAGGCCGACAAGCCACAGGAAGTGGAGCCGGCGTATCAGGCGCAGAATCTCGGTTACCTCGTGGTTGGGGTGCGCATCGATCCCGACGATTGGAAACTGCCGGTCACTGCCGATGAAATCGTGAAGCGCACCATCGATCGCGCCATGGATAACAATCCAGAAACACGCGGCCAGGTGGTTTTGCTTCACGATTCAGGGGGCGATCGCGCCGCCACGGTGCAGGCATTACCGGAACTGATTCGCCAATTGCGCGCGCGCGGATTTCGGTTGGTGCCTGTTTCGGATCTGGCAGGGCTCTCGCGCGATCAGGTGATGCCGGTGATTTCGGCCAACCAAAGAGTGTTCACTCGCGCTGATGCCATTACTTTCTTCTTTCTTTCTACCGGTGGTTGGACGTTGCAGTGGGTCTATGTAATCGGGATCGTGTTAGGTCTAGCCCGGCTGATTTTTATCGGTGCCCTCGCGTTCGCTCAATGGATTCGGTCGCGACGTCGTGAGCGCTTGCATGCCGGCGAACGATACCAACCTTTTGTTTCGGTACTGGTCCCTGCTTACAACGAAGAGCTCGTCATTCGAAATACTATCGACAGCTTGCTGGCATCCGATTATGAAAACTACGAAGTAATCGTCGTTGATGATGGCTCGAAAGATCGCACCAGCGAAATCGTTAAGGAAAGTTTCTCCAACAACAAACGCGTCAAACTTTTTTCAGTTCCGAACGCTGGAAAAGCTACTGCTTTGAATTTGGGTCTGAAACACGCGACGGGCGATGTTGTAATCGCGCTCGATGCCGACACTTTATTCGCGCCGCAAACGCTCGCCGCATTGGCACACCGCTTTTACGATCCCAGGATTGGCGCCGTCGCTGGTAATGCAAAAGTTGGTAATCGCATTAACATCGTTACGCGCTGGCAAGCGCTCGAATACATCACTTCGCAAAACATGGATCGGCGCGCCTTTGCCAGTTTGAACTGCATTACGGTTGTGCCAGGCGCGGTCGGCGCGTGGCGGCGGGATTTGCTCGAGCAGGCGGGAGGCTTTCCCGGCGACACGCTCGCCGAGGATCAAGACCTCACGTTGAGAATTCGCCGGCTGGGATACAACATCGGTTATGAAGAGAACGCGATCGCCTGGACGGAAGCGCCTGACCGCTTGCGCTCGCTGGCGCGGCAGAGATTTCGCTGGGCCTACGGAACGTTGCAATGCATGCGCAAACATCTCGACGCGCTTTTTCGTCCGCGGTATGGCACGCTCGGGTTTGTCGCCTTGCCTAACGTTTGGATCTTTCAAATTCTGTTTCCATTGATCTCGCCCGTCATGGATCTGATGCTTGTCTACACGTTGATTTCAGCCGGACTCGATTGGTTGCAACAACCGAAAGGTTATTCGTTTACCAACCTGCGACAGATACTTTTTTATTATTCACTCTTTCTGGCGATCGACTGGCTGGCGGCGTGTTTCGCTTTCATCCTGGAAAAGAAGGAGCAGTGGCGGCTGTTGTGGTGGCTGTTTCTCCAGCGGTTTTGTTATCGACAAGTGATGTACTACGTCATGATCAAATCCGTCGCGGTTGCCACGCGCGGCAGAACAGTCGGCTGGGGCAAACTCGAACGCAAGGCGACTGCTGAAGCGCAGTCTTAACGCAAATCTGCAATGCGGAACAAGCGGAATGGAATGCTCACCTTCGCGCTGCTGTTAGCAGCGGCGCTTTGCTTCCGCATTGTGGTAGCGCGTTTCTGGCCTAATGACTCGCCCTTTGACGGCAAGGTCTATGCGCAGATTGCGCGCAACGTCCTCGAGCAACATGTCTACTCGCACGCGACCGAAGCTCCGTTTGATCCTTCGCTAATACGGCTGCCTGGCTATCCGCTTCTTCTTGCCGGCATCTATGCAGTTTTCGGACATGGTGATAACACCGCAGTGCGCGTGGCGCAGGCCTTAATCGATACCGCTTCCTGCGCGCTGATTGCCCTGTTGGCTTTTTATTGGGAGCCAGATGAAAAACTGAAGCGGCGCAGTGCTATTGCCGCGCTCGCGCTTGCGGCTGCTTGTCCTTTCAGCACCATCTATGTTGCGACAATCCTGACCGAGACCCCCACAATTTTCTTTGCGCTGGCAATGTGTTTGACGGCCACGCTGGCGTTCCAGGCTTTGGACCAGAAACGCGCCGTGCTGTGGTGGATCGCGACCGGGATCGTTTCCGGACTAGCAGTCTTATTCCGACCTGATAGCGGACTGTTCGCAGCTGCAATTGGAATCACTTTAGTTGCTACGACATTGAAGCGCGGCAGCAGCACGCCTGCGCCGGCCCGCAAGAGAGAATTTCTGTCCAGATTTTCTCGCGCTTCTTACTTCGGCGCCGCATTCTCGTTAGCGTTCTGCCTGGTGCTGGTTCCCTGGACCATTCGCAACTATCGCGTGTTTCACTTGTTCCAACCGCTGGCGCCGGCACATGCAGAGATGCCGGGCGAGTTTGTGCCGCGCGGATATTTGGCGTGGCTGCGCACCTGGATCGACGATGGACGTTACATTGGACCGGTGCTTTGGACGCTCGATGAATCACCGATCAAAATCGATGACATACCTAATCGCGCCTTTGATTCTGCGGAAGAAAAACAGCGCGTAGCTGCATTGCTGGAAAAGTATAACCATCCGCCTGAGGAACAATCGCACGATGCCCGCGAAGCCCAATCACAACCATCGCCAACGGCACCCGACAATCAAACGGAAGCAGACGAGCAAAACAACGCCAACGACAACTCGAACGATAGCAGTGATGAAGCGGACACAGGTAATCAGAACGATGAGGACAATGCCAACGATGAGGCGGCCGCAAATGATCAGGGCGAGGAAAATTCGAGTGCCGATCAAGCTTCAACTCAAGCTGTTGAAATGACGCCGGAAATCGACGCGGGCTTTGCGCAGATCGCGGCTGAACGCAAAGCGCGTCATCCGCTTCGTTATTTTGTTTGGTTACCTTTTAAGCGAGCACTATCGCTCTGGTTTGATACTCACTCGCAATACTATCCATTCGAAGGCGAGTTGCTGCCACTCGGAGATCTTGATTACGACAACCAGCAACAATACTGGCTACCGCTTTTTGCCGGGCTCACTTTTATTTATACGTTGTTCGGTGTGGCGGGTGGGTGGTTCCTGTGGAGCTCGCGTGTGTTTGCCGCGCGACGCTGGTTGCTATTGGCGACGTTAATGATCTTCCTGCGGATCGGGTTTTTCTCGACGCTTGAAAATCCCGAACCCCGTTATGTCGTGGAGGTGTTTCCGTTTCTGTCACTACTGGGAGGGATTGCCGTGGTTCGACTTGGTGGTCTGCGCAGGACCAGGCGGCAAAGGTTACCTTCTAATTGAGCGAATCGTTTGTCGGGCGAGAAATTGCTTAAGACCGCCCGGAACTATCGCGCGCAGTAACGCATGGGCCACTCGGCTCGGAACGAGAACGCCGTGCTGCACTAACGCATACTCGCTTTCCCACCAGCTTGGCACAAACTTTCCTTTGAATCTGCGCAGGCCTTCAAAGTTATAAAAAGTTTGTAAAGTCTTTGATGCTGAACCTATGGCGCGTTCGATGACCGGATGGTCGTGAGTCGAAATATCGTCGTCGCCATCCTTTGCAAGCGGGGAGGTTCCCAGCGTGGCCATGGCAGCGCCCAACTCCTTGAGATGCTTCAGCGTTTCGGTGACCAGCAAATCGGCGGTGCCCGCGGGAGCGTCCGGCGCGCGCAACACATCTTCCAGATACCAGCCATCGCGAGCGGGGATTGGACTTGCTGCCAACAGACCAACCAGTCGTTCGTCGTGGTCGCGTGCCACAAACAATTTCTTGCGCTCAGCGCTGGCAAAGGGATCGAGTGATAACAGCCAGCCAAAACTCGCGGCAGCGCGACGCGACTTCAACCATTGCAAACAAAGCTCTGCGGTTTCTTTCCTGAAAGCGGAGTCAAAGTTTTCAACCATCTCCACGCGCACGCCTGCGCGCAACGCTTTGTTGACACCGGCGCGCATGTGTTTCGCCGAGTTACCGCGCGGTTGCCAGGTCTTCAAATCAAAATAAGGAGCAGCGCCAATCTTGATCGCGGTCAAGCCAAGTGTGATTGCCTCGCCTGCAAAGCGATCGGTGGCCGGCACGAAAGCAGCAATCCGTTTTGCTTTTGCTGCCGCGGTCATGAAGCCTGCGACTAACGGTTTCATGTCATCCGGACTTGCAAGTGGATCGCCCGCAGCCAGCCAAACGCGGCCAAACTCACCATAGATTATTGCGCCATCGATGCCGGGCAGGGACCAGGTCAGAGCGCCCGGCGTGATACTCACAAGCGAGTGCGCGTTGTAACCATGAAGCGTTTGCAGGCGGAGTAAATCGTCAGTTGGATCTAACAACCGGGCACGCCGCGCGCCGCTGCGAACCATTTGAACTTTCAGTCTGACGTAACGAGCACCGTAGCTTGCTCCACCGCCGGCGGCCAGCCACCAGAGATCACGTATAGGAATGTGTGGATGTATGAGCACGCCGCCAACAAGAATGAGCAATTAGAGTCCGGCCGTTTGTTGCCGGATGAGGCGAAAACGTTGCTGCGCCCGGGAAAGGACTATGGATTTGGAGGACTGGCGGAAGGGCTGGCCGCG
>JBDUCB010000424.1:0-21546 GCA_040003695.1 bacterium | reverse complement strand
GATTTGGTCCAGCGCTCAAGCTGCGCCAGCAAAACCTTCACGCGAAGCGTTTGGCTTGCGGCTGGGCATGAGCGAAGAGGCGGTTCATAAGCGCATGCGAAAGATTGCCAAGCAGCAGAAGGAAGAACGTGAAGAGGAAGAAGGCGGCGAACAGGAAGTCTGGGTGCTAAAGAAGGACGCGCGCTTCAACTATGTGCTAACCAAATTCAGCCGCGAGCATCGTTTGATTTTTGTTACCGTGGTGGCCCATCCCAGCCGCGTTCGTTATTCCGATCTCGGCGAAACGAAAGAAGCTACCGTTGCCACAGACGGCATCAATTATTCCTACAAATGGAAAATTCCCGCGCAAGCGAAGGAACGCGCGGCGCTCTTAATTGCGCGCGGCAGCAGCGCGGAATTTCTCACCTCTTATTCGCTCTATTTAAGTCGCTGAAGCTATCGTTTAGCAGGCAAGCCCTTACATTCGTTTGATTACAATTAAGCCACGCCTGACGCTGCCCGCCACAGCCAGCAACATAATGATCAGCAACGTAGCTACCGCGTAGTTGGTACCGATTTTCTGGCCAAAGAACAGTATTTGCAAGCGAACTGAAAAGAACTATCACGCCGCTAACGCAAAAATCCTTTCCTGAGATGTGGTTCGCCTCGTACCAGATCTTTGGATCGGAAAGTGTCTTGCGAGTGCGGCAACCGTAAAAGGAATTTGGTGGCAGCTTGCGCATCGTCCGAACTTATCTTAACTCGTTGGCACCCATACCCAACGTTTGTAGGCAAGGAACGCCAGAAGAAGACCCACCACCAGCGGCAAGATTGCGGCCGCCACACCGAGCTTGAGCGAGAACGCAATCGCACCGAGCATTATGATGACTAAGCCCATAGCGGCGATTGGGGTCAACCACGTCCTGGTGTGCAGGAGTCCGGGCAGAACCAACCCTAAACCGCCCAGCACTTCGCATACACCGATGAAGCGCAGGAAGAGGCCGGGAATTGCCACCGGCATCCCTTTAGTCATCTCTTCGATCGGCATGATCAGCTTTACGCCACCGGCAAACAGGAAGAGAAGCGCCAGCAACACCTGTATGATCCACAGTGCAATATTCACGATTTGTTTCCTCCTGCTTTCCTCAAATGCTCTTCGAGCTTTCCAAGAGTCTGATTCAGTCCTTCAACTGCGCCGAATTTCTGGATAACATTTTCGCGTCCGGCGGCCGACTCGAAAAGCATCTGCATATTGAGCCTGGTCTTGGAACCCTCTTCAGTGAAGGTGACGGTCGCTCGAAATTTAGGGCCGGAGACGTGATCATAAATGAGTCGCTCCGGTTTCACGACCTCGACGTACACAATTTCATTTTTGTAATCGGTGCCGTCCGGGCCATGCATGATGAACCACCAAACGCCGCCTGGTCGCACGTCGATCTCATTAATCGTGTTCGTAAATCCGTTTAAGCCCCACCACTGCGCCAGGTGTTTGGGGTCGGTCCAAACCTCCCAGACGAGTTTGCGCGGGGCATCAAATAAACGGGTGGCGACGATCTCGCGATCTGCTGTCCCACTGAGCTTTGTTGCTTCCGTCATTTCATCTTTCTTTTATTCATGGCGTCAAAAGTTCCTTAAGCCGATTCATTGATTCGGTTGCTGATAAAGGCCGATGACATTTCCTGCCGGATCACTGAATCTGGCGGTTATCTCCGGGGCGTCCATGCCGATCGGTTGCACGATGGTTCCGCCGTTGCGTTCGAGCGCGCCAATGGTTGCGGCAACACTGTCAACCATGATGTAAATCAACAAGCCAGGCTCGGTCGCCGGCTTTCTACCGATGACCCATGTGCCGCTTACTTCACCCACCGTGTCGTCAAAGGCCACGCTGCCGTCACCGCGCCTTCTGATCTGCCAACCGAAAACCTTGTTGTAAAAAGCGGCAGACGCATCAATGTCGGTTGCCGGCATCTCGATGTAGCATATTTTGCCGTTAGCGTAAGTTGGGTGCTGGTTATTCTCCATTGCTCACCTTACTCGCTTGCTTGCAAACTTTCGGCAAGCTTGTCGAATGATTCATTCCAGCCTGTGTTGGTCATATCGCTCATGCTTTCCGGCAGTCCAACATGCTTGAGAGTCATCTTCGTTTGGCCATCAACTTCTTCAAACATGATCGTGACCTGCATTTCAAGTGGGAAGTCCTCGCCCATTCCGTAATATGACCCGGGAACCACGTTGCCGTCGGCGTCGGCGAAAGAATCAGTGCAAACAAGTCGCTCGGGCGGCACAACCTCGCGGTAAGTGCCCGTGCTCCAATAATCCTGGCCTTCGGGACTGCGCATGCAATAGAGATATTTGCCGCCAACGCGCAGATCGATTTTGGCGACAGGCGCAGTAAAGTTTTTAGGTCCCCACCAGCGCATCAAGTGCTCTGGCTCTGTCCACGCCTTCCATACCAACTCGCGCGGCGCGTCGAAGATGCGTGTAATTACGAGTTCCGGCTTTGCGGCCCGCGCCTCAGAACTTTTTGCTTGTTCGGACATATTTCTTCTCCCTCGTTTGCTTTCGGTGATGTGGTTTTTGCTGCGCTTGAAGTTCGCGCAAATGAGCGTCCAGACGATCGAAACTTTCATCCCAGAAACGACGATAGTGTTCGAGCCAATCTGCGACTTCCTTGAGCCGTCCCGCTTCCAGCCGGCTTGGTCGCCATTGCGCCTCGCGGCCGCGCGCGATCAGACCAGCGCGTTCCAGCACCTTGAGGTGCTTGGATATCGCGGGCAGACTCATCTGAAAAGGTTCGGCAAGTTTTGTCACTGAAGTCTCGCCCGAAATCAGCCGCGCCAGAATCGCACGCCGGGTAGGATCGGCAAGCGCTGCAAAGGTGGTGCTGAGACTGTCGGCAGACATGTTGATTCACCAATCGGTTAATTAACCGTGTGGTTATATACACTTCGTTTGACTAACCTGTCAAGCCCTCCTCCAGGTTTCTTTTCGTAAGCCTTAATTACCAAAACGAAACAAGGTTTCTCAGGCCAACGCGCTCAAGGCGTCAGCTGTCCTGGCTGCAGAGGCCTCGACCATCCTGCCCGAATTTATTCCAAATTGATTAACCCAAATAACGCACTATGGCCATTTGCGTTACGGCGTTCGAATACTGAGCGAATTTGCGGAATCACTGAAGAATTGGGCCTTTTCCTAAGTGTCACACTCTCGAAGCCATCGGCGGCATTGCCCGCCGCCGATCGGTAAAAACGAGAATGAAGATAAATGGCGGGCCATCACGATCAGGTTCGCGCCAGGAGAACAGAATGAATATCGAGTGCCGATCCAGTCTTTACTACGCAACCCTTCTATCCGTCCTGCTCGCCGCCGTCTTTGCAATTAGCGGCTGCGCCAATCCCGAAAAAACAAAAGTTGCCCACGTCGAAAGAGGCGAGGTTTACCTGAAAGATGAAAAGTTTCAGGAAGCGTCGCTGGAGTTTCGCAATGCGATCCAAATCGACGAGCGCTTTGCCGCCGCCCACTGGGGACTGGCGCGCGCGTTTGAGGGACTGCAACGCTTTCCCGAAGCGTTTGATGAATTGCGCAAGACCACGGAGCTCGATTCAGAGAATTTCGATGCGCGCGTGAAACTCGGCAACTACTACATTGCCGGCGCCAAAGGGCGGCCGGAAATGATTACCGAAGCGGAACGACTCGCTAGAGAGATTCTGCAAAAGGATGCAAACCACGTTGAAGGCCACATCCTGATGGGCAGCGTCTTCTTCGCGCAGAACCAACATGACAAAGCGTTGGCTGAGATGAACCGCGCCATCGAGTTGGATCCGAAACGCGTTGAATCTTATCTCAGTTTGGCGCGCTTCTACATTGTCACCCGCGACAACGCGAAAGCTGAAGAAACTTTCAAGCGCGCAATTGCTGTCAGCTACAGCTCGGGTCTGGCGCACACCGAATATGGAAAGTTCCTGGTGCAACTAAACCGTTCAGCGGAGGCCGAAGCGGAGATGAGCAAGGCCGTTGAGGTTGAACCAGCCAATCGCGCCTCGCGTTTTGTCTTGGCGAGCTTTTATCTCGTGAATAAACGGCTTGATAAAGCGGAAGTTGCTTACAAAGCCCTCGCGGAAATAAACAAAGATAAGCCGGAAGGCCGCGCAGTGCTCGCTGACTTTTATTCCTCAGTTAATCGCCTCGACGAAGCAATCAATCTGTATCGCGACATCATTGCGCAATCGCCTGACTTCACGCAGGGCCGCTATCGCTTAGGCGAGATCATGCTCATGCGAGGCGACACTGTCGGCGCTATATCGCAAATCGACGAAATACTGAAAAAGGACCAGCATGATCGGCAAGCGCTACTGTTGCGCGCGCGTGTTCGCGCCCAGACAGGGCAGTCGAATGACTTGCTGGCCGCTGTCGAAGATTTGAAAGAGGTGCTGATTCAGGAACCAAACTCGCGCGCCGGTCTCTATTTCATGGCGCAGGCAAATTTCAATTTAGGAAACCTCGATCAATCACGCGCGTTTGCCGGCGACCTCGAGCGCTACTATCCCGATTATCTGCCGGCGAAATTAATGCAGGTGCAAATCAGTCTCGCATCCGGTGACGTTAAATCTGCTTCAAGGCTTTCAACGGAACTGATCGATCGCGCCAATCAAACTGCTCCGGACCGCAACAGCTCGCCACAAATGCTGGCGGAGATAAAAGCGAAGGCTTACATCTCGCGTGGCTCAGCGTCGCTGCAACAGGGCAACGCCGAAGCTGCGCGCAAGGATTTCATGGCGGCGCGCGATGTTGCTCCCGGCGACACCTATCCCCTAATAAGTCTTGCCACAGTTGCGTTAGCTGACAACAAACCTGACGAAGCCGTTGGCTTTTACGAGAATGCACTCGCCATCGATGGCACAAACTTCAACGCCTTAAGCGGTCTGATCCGTTTGTACGCGAGCAAGGGTGAACTAAACAAAGCACACGCGCGCATCGATCAAGTCTTGAACGCGTATCCCGCAAACGCCTCGCTCCATTATCTGAAAGCACAGGCTTACGGTTTCGAAAGCAATTCAGGCCAGGCTGAAGCCGAGCTGCGCAAGACGCTCGAAATCGATCCGAACTACATCGCGGCATATTCCGCGCTGGGCACGCTGTTTATAAACACCAACCAGCAAGACCGCGCGATTGCTGAGTATCAAAAGATTCTCGAGCACCGGCCGGACAATGCTACGGCCTATACGTTGATAGGCATGCTCGACGAGTCGCGTCAGAACTATGACGCGGCCGCCGACAGTTATCGTAAAGCCCTCGGCAAAGATCAGAACGCCGTGATTGCGGCAAACAATCTGGCCTGGCTTTATGCGGTGAACGGCAAGGGCAACCTGGACGAAGCGGTTCGTTTGGCCCAGGGCGTGGTGCAGAAGAACCCCAACATTCCCGGATTCGTCGACACGCTCGGCTGGGTTTACTACAAAAAAGGCCTGTACGGCGCGGCAGTCGAACAGTTGCAAAAGGCAGTTGCGTTAGATGAACGCGCGGCGAAGAGCGGTGCTGCCAATCCGGCGCCGGATTATCACTTCCACCTGGGAATGGCATTAAAAGCCAAAGGCGACAAAGATGCAGCGCGCCGCGAGCTCGAGCAAGCCATGCGTCTTGGTGAACGAGCGCCTTTTGCGGAAGCGACCGAGGCGCGCAGCGCTCTAGCCAATCTCTAAACGCCGCAACGTTCGAAGGGAAAAGTAGTTAGCGATTCCGGCCAGAGCCGGCCCGGAGGTTAAAAGATGTACACAGAGTTTTACGGACTAAAAGAATTGCCATTCGCGTTGACTCCCGATCCGCGCTTTATTTACTTCACGCCTTCGCATACGGAAGTCATGGCCAACTTGCATTACGGCATTGAGAGCTGCAAGGGGTTCATAGTCGTGACGGGCGAAGTTGGTACGGGGAAAACGACAATCCTACGCTGGATGATGCAGCGGCTGGATCGCACAGTGTTGGTTGCCTACATTTTTAATCCGCGCCTGTCGGTGACGGAGTTCTATCAGCACCTGGCGAGCCTGCTCGATGTGCAGAAGTGGGAAACGAAGCCGGAGCTCTTGGAGTTGTTGAGCCAAACACTCAATTCGCGTCATTCGCGCGGACTGCGCACGGTCCTGATCATCGATGAAGCCCAGGGACTTTCGCCAAGCGTACTCGAAGAGATTCGGCTGCTTTCAAACTTCGAATCTGACACGGCCAAGAAACTGCAAATTGTATTGACCGGTCAACCGGAGCTCCGCACGATTTTGAATAATCCCGACCTGCGTCAACTAAAACAACGAATATCGCTGCGTTGCGTCGTTAATCCACTCCCGAATGTTCACGAAACCGATCGCTACATTACCTCCCGACTGCTTGCCAGTGGTGCGGAACGCACCGACATCTTTTCCAGCGATGCGATTGATTACGTCTACCGCTGCACGGAAGGAATCCCTCGCAACATAAACAACTTGTGCGATAACGCGTTGCTGGCGGGTTACGCGGCGGGAGAGGTTATCATTGGCCGGCCCATCATCGAAGAAGTCGCGGAAAATTTAGACATGCTGCCCTGGGTCGATCGCGGAATTTACGCGGATCAAGAAATTCAATTGCCAGCAAGCATTTTTTCTATGCCCTGTCGCGCCGAGCTATGGGCGCCTGGCGACGGAACTGTCGACTCAAACTAATAAGATTTGGAGCAACCAATGGGCGCAGTCTACAAAGCATTGAAGGTTCAGGCATGGCGCAACTGCCCCTTGCCTTCGCTCCGCAGCCATCGAGTTCACCAGATCGGCCAAGACCACGCTCATCGCCCGGAGCAGATTGAAGAACAGCTCTTCAGCGGTTCTTACATCCTGAACCGGATGCTGCGGTTACGGTTCAGCGTTCAATGTATATAGCGCGTATGCAGCGGAGGGGACGGCACTCCCCATCTGCCAAGCATCGCGTGCTGTTGGGGTAACTTTGAACGCTGCCAGGCCCGACGCGCGTCAGCGGTCTTGTCTCCTAAGACGTGAATGCTGCGCGCGTCGAGCCTCATCTCGTGACTATCGCAGTACTGAAGCAAGTATTCTTGTATTGAAGCGCCAAAGGCGCGAACTGTAACAGCCTGGGCCAGCGGCCCAGGTAATCGTATTCTCTCCCTGACTTAAAGCGCTGAAAGCGCGAACTAACTCTGGAAACAAGGGAGAAAACGCAAAGATGCCTCAATCCTTGTCGTCTGTTCTTATACATCTCATTTTTAGTACCAAGAATCGCGAATCTTTTATCACCGAAGTGATAGAAAAGGAATTGCATCCCTATCTGGCTTCGATTTTCAAAAGACTAAAGTCCCCATCACTTTCAATAGGTGGCAACGACGATCACCTCCATGTTCTCTTTTCCCTCGGACGAGTAATCAAAATCGCTGACCTGGTTGAGGAGGTCAAGACGGACTCATCTAAGTGGATTAAGACAAAAGGGCGGGAATTCACAAGCTTCCACTGGCAGCGAGGCTACGGTGCTTTCTCCATCGGTCAATCGCAAGTGTCAGTTTTGAGACGATACATTGCACGGCAGAGAGTCCATCATAAGAGGTTGACCTTCCAGATGAATATCGCAAGTTCTTGAAAAGCTATAGCATTGAATGTGACGAGCGGTTTGTATGGGATTAGGCGTATTGCGCGCTTTCAGCGCTGGCAGTAATTGGTAGGTCTTTGTTCCTGGGGCGTTGCCCCAGGCTTTTGCAGTTCGCGCCTTCGGCGCTTAGGCAAACGAGCAAGTGACTTCCTTATGAGGTGGGATCCTTGCCAAATATCTTCTTGACCTCCGCAATACTCTCTTCCGACGTTTTACCCTCATCGGTAGACGACTCCGCGTTTTGATCCTCTTCTTTAACCTCCCCGGCTTTTCGTTCCGGCCGTAAATGCGGAAACAAAATCACGTCGCGGATTGACTGGCGGTTCGTGACCAGCATCACGAAGCGATCGATGCCGATTCCGATGCCGGCGGCGGGAGGCATGCCATACGACAGCGCGCGAATATAATCTTCGTCCATCACCATCGCTTCTTCATCGCCACGCTCGCGCCGCTGCATCTGCTCCTTAAATCTTTCATACTGCTCGACCGGGTCATTCAATTCCGAGAAACCGTTCGCGCATTCCATGCCGGCGATGTAAAGCTCGAAGCGCTCGGCAACTGTCGGATCCGCGGGTGAGGCTTTTGAAAGCGGCGAGATCGGTTTGGGAAAGTCGGAAATCAGCGTTGGCTGAATAAGCTTTGGCTCGACATGCTCCTCAAAAAACTGCAATAGATTTTCGGTAGTTACATTCGCTTCGCCGACAACTGCAGCAACGCTGTTCTTCATCGACATGCGCTTGAACGGTTGCGAAAAGTCAATGTCGTATTCACCAAACTTCACATGCGTATGGCCCAGCGCCTTGAACACCACTGCGCGCAGCATGCTTTCGCAGAAATCCATCATCTGGTTCACATCCGCATATGCCCAGTAAAACTCCAGCATCGTGAACTCGGGATTGTGCCGCGTGGAAATGCCTTCGTTGCGGAAGTTGCGATTCAGTTCATAAACTTTTTCAAAACCGCCAACCAGCAGTCGTTTCAGATACAACTCCGGAGCAATGCGCGCGTAGAGATCGATGTCCAGTGCGTTGTGATGCGTCTTGAAAGGGCGCGCGGCCGCGCCGGTGGCCAGCGGCGTCAGCATCGGCGTTTCAACTTCAACATAGCCGTGGTCTTCAAGAATGCGGCGCATCTCGGCAACAACTTTCGCGCGGCGTTCAAAGACTTCTCTCGGCGTCAGTTCGTCTGCCTCGTGTTCCAGTTTCAAACTGCCGGCAATCAAATCTGCGTAACGTTGGCGCTGACGAATTTCCGGATCGTGAATGCCGTGCATCTTGTCCGGCAGTGGCAACAGCGCCTTAGCCAGAAACTGGAACTTCTGCACATGCACGGAAAGTTCACCCGTTTTAGTGATGAACAAATAACCTTCAATGCCGATGAAGTCGCCGTGATCCAGTAAATCGAAAAGTTCCCAGCCATCGACTTCGCCGCCCAGCGCATCGTTGCGCACGCCCACTGCGTCCGCGCGCTTCACATAAATCTGGAGGCGGCTTACGCCGTCAGACAGATGCACAAAGGCAGCCTTGCCCATCACACGGGGCGGCGAAGCAATGCGACCAGCCAGACGAACAGTGATTGTGTTCAGTTGCTGATTGGCGAGCTCGATCGCTTCTGCAGCGGGTCGTCTACCTTCGGGAGATTCCGGTTGAAAACCACGATATTTTTCAACCACCGCAGTAATTGTGTCTTCCTTGCCCGACTCGACCACTTCACTGCGTTCGAACTTGTTCGGATAAACGTTTCCGACCAGCGCGCGCAGCGCCTCGAGGTGCTCCTCGCGGGCGCGGGTTTGATCATTTTCTTCGATGAAAGGAATAGACATTGGGAAGCATCGTAAAGGGTAAATGGTAAATGGTAAATGGTAAATAGGCGAAGATTATTCAGTGCGAATTGCAGAACCGCGAGCGGTAGCGAGCGGATGCGACGCTCAATTTTTCTTCATGCTGAGGCGAAAGGCTTTCCGTTTGAAGTTGAGTGCTTGCATCCACTCGCTACCGCTCGCGGTTCTGTTGTTGATTTAGCGTAGTAATCCACCTCATGTTAGATTTGACCATTACATGAAACAAAAGATTCTGAGCCCGGATGAATTGCTCGGAGTGCGCCAGGGTCTGCGCGCGGCCAACAAAACGCTCGTTTTTACGAACGGAGTGTTTGACCTCTTGCATGTTGGCCATGTGCGCTATCTGGCAGAGGCGCGCGCGCTAGGCGATGTAGTGTTGGTTGCAATCAACAGCGATCGCACGGTGCGCGAGCTGAAAGGCGAAGGGCGTCCGATTACCAATGAAAGTGAGCGCGCAGAAATTCTGGCTGCGTTGCGACAGGTTGATTACGTAACAATATTTGACGACATCTCGCCGCGTTCTCTTATTGCAATTTTGCTTCCGAACGTGCTCGTGAAAGGTGGCGACTATAATCTTGATGAGATTCATGGACGCGAAGAAGTCGAAGCCGCCGGCGGCCGAGTGGTTCGGTTGCCTTTTATTGAGGGCGCATCCACGAGCACGATCATTGAACGAATGCGGGGGCAGTAGGCAGTAGGCAGGAAGAGAAGCAAAAGCGAAAACCGCAAGCACGTAAAGAATCTGCTATGAACCGCAGAGGGTTCACCTCTTTCTTTGCGAATATTGCTTTGCGATCTTGGCGCCCTTAGCGGTTAGTTTTTAAGACGTTTGCGATGGTAGAGACGACAAATCAAATAAGTAGTCTGGCGCGGCCCATACGTCCAATTACGGAAACGCCGGAATTCAAGCGCGTCGTTGACGAAATCAATCGCGGCGCGCGCGTAGTTTCCATCAGCGGCTTAGTGGCAGGCTCTGCTCGCGCTCTTGCGCTGGCCGCATTGCAGCGCGCAACGGGAAAACTTTTTGCCGTCATCACGCAGGCGAACCGCGACCTCGAGCCCTGGGAAGAGGACCTGCGCTTTTGGTATTGCGCGCTGGCTGGTAAGCGAAGTTGCGATCGGGAAGTATTGCTATTGCCCGCATCCGAAAGCGATCCTTACGCCGGTTCTTCACCACACCCCGACACTCTTGAACGCCGCGCGCTAACCCTTTGGCGGCTGGCGCATGGGAGCCAGGATTTTGTTTTGCTGACTGCGCGTGCCTTGGCGCGCCGAACGGTAACCCCTGAAGAAATTTCGCAGGCCGGAGCTTTATTAAAGAGGAGCGAAACTCAATCGCCGGAAGAACTGGTCCAGCAACTGGTGGCTGCGGGTTATATGCGTGAAGATCCGATCGGCGCAGTCGGCGAGTTTTCCATGCGCGGCGGTATTCTCGACGTTTGGCCGCCGGGCGAGCCGCAGCCGGTGCGTATTGAATTTTTTGGCGACGAAGTTGATTCCATCCGCGCTTTCGATCACGAGACGCAACTCTCGACAAATCAATTAAGTGAAATCGAAATCGTACCCATGCGCGAGCTGTCTGTGCGGCCAAGAGATTTCAGAACCTGGGCCCATCTCGCGCGCGAACGTTGGGCGGACGAGCGTTATGCGCGGGCGCTTCGCGACCGCACGGTGTTCGCAGACGAAGCGGAAAGCTTTGCTGGTTGGGAATGGTTGATGCCGATTGTGCGCGAGCGAAACGCGACCGTTTTTGATTACTTTAACAATGCAGTGTTGATTGTCGATGAGCCCTCGGCAGTAGACGCGTTTCTCGGTGAAGTTTATCAAACCCTTGGCGATCGTTTTGACGAGACTGACGCCGCGGACGACATCGGTTTGAAGCCCGAAGAGCTTTATCTCTCGCCGGAAGAATTGCGAACAAAACTCGATCAATTTCAGCGAGTTGAACTGCGCATGCTGGGTCGCGCCGCAGCAGAACTGGATCAGGCAATGGCGCTCGATGCGGAAGCGCCAAAGGTGCGCCTCGGTCGCGCACGAAACACGCGTGCGCCCTTGTTCCTTTTTCCTACCGTCGAGCAAGCCCCCGAAGTTGAGTGGAAGACACAATCCGCTCTGAAGTATCACGGCCGCCTTGCAAACCTGGCTACTGATCTAAATCGCGCGTACGAAAGCGGAACGACTACGATGTTTGTTATGCCGAGTTTGGGAGTTGCCGAACGCGTCACGGAAATTCTTAGTGAATATCAGATCGAGGCACGGCTTTCGTTAGTTGAAGAAGCAACTGAATCAGCTGCAACTGCGCGAACAATAGTTACAGTGGGAAGACTTAGCAGTGGTTTTGAAATGCCGGCCGCGCAATTTTCGATTCACGTTGAAGCCGATTTGTTTGATGAAGCGGGCGCGCAGACCGTCGAGCGCCGCGGACCAGAGGGCACAAGGCAGAAGGCAGAAGGCAGAAAGAAAAGATCAAAATCGGCGGCGTTTCTTTCAGACTTTCGCGATTTGAAGCCAGGCGATTTCGTTGTCCACGTCGACCACGGCATAGGACGTTTTGGTGGTTTGCAAACTCTGGATTTGGGCACACGCAGGGGCGAGTTCATGCTGCTTTACTACGCCGAGGACGCAAAACTTTACGTCCCGGTTGAACGGCTGGATCTGGTCCAACGTTACTCGAGCGCCGAGGGGCATCAGCCTGCGTTGGACCGACTCGGCGGGCTTGGCTGGCAAAAGACTAAAGCGAAGGCGAAGCGCGCCATGCGCGACATGGCCGACGAGCTTTTGCGTTTGTATGCAGAACGAAAATTAGTTGGCGGTTATGCATTCGCTGCCGACACGCCATGGCAACGCGAGTTTGAAGATGGTTTTGAGTTTGTGCTCACTCCGGATCAGGAAACCGCGATTGAGGACGTCAAGCAGGACATGGAACAACCGACGCCGATGGACCGCCTGTTATGCGGCGATGTTGGCTATGGCAAAACCGAAGTGGCGATGCGCGCGGCTTTCAAAGCAGTGATGGAAGGCAAGCAAGCCGCGGTGTTGACGCCAACCACCGTGCTTGCCTACCAGCACTTCGACACTTTTCGCGGTCGCTTCGCGCCTTTTCCAGTAAAGATTGAATTGCTTTCTCGCTTTCGTTCGCCAAAAGAACAGAAGGAAATTGCCAAGCGCGTGGAGGCAGGTGAAATAGACGTGGTGATCGGCACGCACCGGCTGTTGTCAAAAGACGTGCGCTTCAAAGAGCTGGGCATCGTGGTGGTCGATGAAGAGCAGCGCTTCGGTGTCGCGCACAAAGAAAGATTGAAGCAACTAAAAAAACGTGTCGACGTGCTGACTCTTTCAGCAACGCCGATACCGCGCACGCTCAACATGTCGCTGAGCGGTTTACGCGATATGTCTTTGATTGAAACGCCGCCGCGCGATCGTCTTGCAATTCAAACGCAGGTGGTCCAGTTTTCGGAGAACGTGATCAAGTCTGCGATAGAACTCGAACTCGGTCGCGGCGGCCAGGTGTTCTTCATTCATAATCGCGTTGAGACAATTGAAACTATTGCAGCACTGGTGCAGCGTCTGGTGCCGCAGGCGCGACTTGCCGTTGGCCATGGCCAGATGAATGAAAAAGAGATGGAGCGCGTAATGCTCGATTTCATTGAGTTTAAGTACGACGTATTGGTGGCAACGACCATAATCGAGAATGGCATAGACATCCCGCGCGCAAACACCATCATCATAAATCGCGCAGATCAATATGGTCTTTCTCAGCTTTATCAGTTGCGCGGTCGCGTGGGTCGTTCAAATCGACGTGCGTACGCCTATCTCCTGATTCCTGGTGAATTGGAATTGACACCAATCGCCAAGCGACGTTTGGCGGCCATTCGCGAGTTTTCAGATCTCGGCGCCGGTTTTCGCATTGCTGCGTTGGATTTGGAACTGCGCGGCGCGGGAAATCTTCTCGGCGGCCAACAGTCGGGCCATATGGATGCGCTCGGTTTTGATCTTTACACGCAGATGCTTGAACGCACGGTCGCGGAACTACGCGGCGAAGCGGTTGAGGATGAAACCAGCGTCACCATCAATCTCGGCGTCGACGTTGCGATTTCCGACGACTACATCAGCGACATGGGCCAGCGGCTGCGAACTTACAAACGCGTCTCTTCGGCGCGTGATGACGAGGCGCTGGCAAGCATTCGCGAAGAGATTCGCGATCGTTATGGACGCTTGCCTGAGTCAGTTGAGCAATTACTTGGTTATGCTCGTATGCGCTTGCTGGCGGAAGCTGTCGGCATCTTGTCGATAGATAAGACGAGCGATGGCGTGGCGATTAAGTTTAGCGAAAAGGCCCGCGTCTCGGCGGAAAAGCTGATGGCTTTCGTAAGCGCTGGCGAAGGCCGCACGTTCACGCCCACCGGCGTATTGCGGCTGAGGTTGACTGATGAAGAAGAGGATCAGGTGCTGGACCTGCTGCGTGGCGTGCTGGAAGAGATTAAGGCTTGAACCTGCGCCGAATAAGAGTTTCGCTACGCGTCGGCGGGCAGCGCCCGCCTCTAAACAATCCACGGGTTTCGACGCGGTTGTAGTAATACTTGTCTTTATGCTCAAATCTACGGCTCAGTGAACAACTACCGACTTACGACTGACCACTAGCACTAACTATTGACCGATTTTTTAGGAGTAATACCGTGAAATCCAAGTTTATATCGCTTGCCATTGTGAGCCTCTTTTTATTCGCCATTCTGATCCTTGTGCCCTCGCCCACATTTGCGCAGGAAGGCGAACAAAAGGTTGTCGACGAAGTGATTGCCCAGGTTAACGACGACATCATCACGCTCTCAATGCTGCGGCGCGAAAACAAGGAACGCATTGATGCCCTGAAGCAGAGCGGAATGGCGGAACAACAGGCGGCCGACGAAGTAAACAAGCGGCAGGCAGAGCTGATTGCGACCTTGATTAACGAGCAGCTGCTAATGCAGCGCGGCAAGGAACTGGATCTTTCAAGCGAAGTCGAAGCCGAGGTCAATCGCCGCATGCTTGAAGTCGCCAAGGAGCAGGGCATTACTTCCATCGAAAAGCTGGACGCTGCGATGCGCGAAAGCGGACTGGATCCGGTGGCGACGCGGCAAACGTTGCGCGTCGAGATGATGAAGCAGGCGGTAATTCAACAGGAAGTTGATCGCAAGATTTTCTTTGGCCTGACGCTTGATGAGTTGAAAAAGTATTTTCAGGCGCATCCTGATAAGTTTCGCAAACCTGAGAACGTTACTCTTTCCGAGATTTTTCTGAGTTCTGCCGGCAAGAACGAAGCCGAAGTCAAAGCTAAAGCTCTGCAACTCGTCGCGCAGTTACGCGCGGGCGCAGATTTTAGCGCCGTAGCGGTCGCCAATTCTGAACGCGAAGCGAATGGCGTTCGTATTGCGCCGGAAACGAAAGGAAAGGTTGGAACATTTGAAGTCCCGAGTTTGCGCGAGGATATCGCCGGCGCCATCAAAGATGTAAAGGCGAGCGGCATAAGCGAGCCGTTGCGCACTAACGATGGCTATCAGATTTTTCGCGTTGACGCCCGCACGCCGGCAAGCACGACTGCGGCGTTTAACGAGAACCAGGTCCGTGAAGCTATTACCATGGAGCGAACGTCTAAGCAACGCGAGGATTACCTGCAGAACCTGCGCAATGAAGCCTACATTAGGGTTTCTGAAAGCTATCGGCTTGCCGTCGCCCCGCTACTGAAACTTTCTCCTGAAAAAATGGCCGACAATGCTGACGTGCAACAAAGTAGCGGTCCCTCGAAGCCGGCCGAGAAGAAGAAGGGCAAGCTGCTCGGAATTTTTCCGAAACCGTAATGATAGTGATGAGTAATCAGTGATGAGTTCTGAGTTAATCTCAACTACTCAGTACTCATCACTCATCACTCATTACTCATCACTATTTTTTCATGCGCCTCGATCTCTTTCTCAAAGCCTCGCGTCTTTGCTTCCGCCGAACAGTAGCCCAACAATTTTGTGATGCAGGTCGAGTCGCCGTGAATGGCAGCGTTGCGAAGTCGTCTCATGCGGTGAAGGCCGGCGACGAAATCGCCATTACGCGGCGCGACAAAATGACGAAGGTGCGTGTCCTTTCCCTTCCTAACACTCGTCAAACTTCGCGGAAGGAAGCTACTACCCTGTACGAGCTAGTGAGCGAACAATCTTTAGATGAAGGTGAACTTAATTAGAATTTTTGTTTGTCCTCTGTGACCTCTGTGTCTCTGTGGTGAGTTCTTGCCGGGAGTTGGTTCACCACTGAGGCACGGAGGTCACAGAGGACGCACAGAGGAAACCGTACATTAGATACTCCTTGTTTAGACGGCGGACTTGTCCGCCTGCAGCGATATTGGTTAGAGTCTAGTTAACCAGATGACACCGGAGATCAAACCATTCAACATTCGCAACGTCGCGATCAGTCCGCCGTTGATTCTTTCGCCGATGGCGGGCGTGACCGATGTTTCTTTTCGCCGTCTGATCAAACGACGCGGCGGCGTTGGCTTGAGTGTTTCCGAATTTATTTCAGTTGAAGGGTTGACGCGCAGCAATCCCAAATCCAAAAGGCAGATGCGTTTTTACGAGGACGAGCGCCCGTTTGCCGTGCAGATTTTTGGCGGCCAACCGGAACGCATGCGCATGGCCGCGGAGATGGCGGAAGAAATCGGGGCCGATATTCTGGACATCAACTGCGGTTGTCCCGCGCCGAAGGTTGTGAAGCATGGCGGCGGCTCAGGTTTGCTGAAAGACCACGCGCGCCTCGAGACAATTCTCAAAGAAATTAAGAAGGCAATCAAAATTCCGCTGACGATAAAAATTCGCGCGGGCTTTTACGATCACACCATCAACGCCGTCGATACTGCCAAGCTTGCGGAAGCGTGTGGTGTCGAGCACATCGCCTTGCATGGCCGCACCAAAGAGCAGGGTTATCGTGGTCTTGCAAACTGGGACCTCGTGAAGCAGATAAAAGAAACTGTCGGCGTGCCGGTTTCAGGCAGCGGCGATGTGACAACGGTCGAACAAGCGTTCGCGCGCTTTCGTGAGACTGGTTGCGATGGTGTGCTTATCGGACGCGGCGCGATGTCTAACCCCTGGATCTTTCGCCAAATCGACGACGCAATAAATGATCGTGAAATGTTTCAGCCCACCCTTGGCGACAAACGCGCGATCCTGCACGAGTATTTCGACATGCTGCGTGAAGATATGCCTGAGACACCGGCTATCAATCGCATGAAGCAACTGGCGGGACAATTCACTCGCGGCTTGCAAGGCGGCGCGCTTTTTCGCACTTCGCTTTATCACTCTCACTCAGTCGGTGAAATTCTCAACCGCATCGAGGAATACTTCGAAGCGATTGAGAATGGTCGGCCCTATTTTGGTGAAGCCGGCGCCCCCGTTGAGGACGCTCCCGAACTCGATTCCTGCGAAGCCGCCAGCGCTGCGTAAACGACAATGGATCTTGTAGGGGCGCACGTGCGTGTGCGCCCTCATGAGAATAGGGCGGACACCCAGGTCCGCCCCTACTCAAAGTACTTGCTGTTTCTAAAGAAAGAGTTCAGCGGTCAACTTTCTAACGATCCAACTCTCCCAAGGAAAATGCACTGTGCGCAAAGTTGTATTTGGTGGCGCTAATAGTCTGGACAATTACATTGCCCGCAAAGACGATGCGGTTGATTGGATTTTGTGGGGAGATGAAGCGGCCGAAGTCATGGCAGGCTATTGGAGAAGGTTCGACACCATCGTGATGGGTCGCAAGACTTATGAGGTTGCGCTGCGCATGGGGAACGGTGGTGCCTATCCGGAAATGAAAAACTTCGTCTTTTCGCGAACGCTCAAACCAAAAAGCGATGACAAGGTTCAGATCCTTTCTGAAGACGCGGCCAACTTTGTGAGAAAACTGAAAGGTGAAAAAGGCAAAGATATCTGCGTGATGGGCGGCGGCATCCTGGCGAAATCGCTTTTTGAAGCAGACTTAATTGATGAGATCGGTTTCAACATTCATCCCGTCCTGCTTGGTTCCGGCATCCCACTCTTTCACGAAATGGATCATCAGATCGATCTTGAACTAATCGAGTGCCGGCCTTTCAAGAATGGCTGTGTGATGGTTACCTACCGAGTGAAGCATTAATAAATTCTCGTAGTAACCGGCATGGACTGGCTTGATTGCGGCTCTGCCGCCTGATGTGCGGAAAGGCTTTGCCTTTCCGCTCGTCGGTTTTTGGACCTTCTTGAGGCTGAGCCTGAGGAACATACTTAAGAGAACCTGGCCGGAAGCCGGGCTTTCCGCACGGAAGGCGGCAAAGCCGCAAGGCAGCTTCGGCATAATTCATTTAAGGGCAGCAGGCAGCAACCACCGGATCGCTTCCATAACAACAAAAGTCCAACACTACGTTTTTTTCGCAACCAGTGCCGGCGGTTTGCCGGCACCAGTGTCGAGATTGACAGCCACGGGATAACCTTTTCCTTTCAGAGCAGCTATCTCAATCACAACTTCTTTCTGATTCTTTGCAATTGGCTTTGCCTTTGCAGCCTTTGCCACGGCCGGCTTTTTCTCCGCTTTGTTCGTGGTCGCATCAGAAGCAGTTGACGGAGAGGCAGACGCCTTTGGGCTGTTCACAATTGTCTCGCTTTGCGGATGACGCGACATGGCATTGAGTGCACTCATGACCTGCGAGCGTTCCGCCTCACTCAGGTCTTCCATTCGCACGCCATTCGCTTGCAACACCGAATGCAGATTTTCTTCAGTGTTTGAATCCTGATCATAGACGTCCTTGTAGATGTGTAGCTTGCCGTCTTCAGCCACGATTGTTTCGTAGCGCAGCTCCACCGTCACGGCATGGTCCAACTTAATAACTTTCGTTTGGGTCTTGTCTTTCAGGTGGGATTGGATGGTCGTATCAGAAAGGTCTGTGCCGGAAGTCTGCGCCAGCAGCTTGGCAAAGTCCTGAACCTGCGGCGTAGTTAAGCCGACACAGCCATGCGAAGCGAACGTGCCGAGTTTAGCCGGCGACTTTCCACCATGAATCAGCGAGGGCAAGCCGATGGGAATCTTGATTGGACCAAGCGGATTTAATTTGCTGCCTGCCTCAATTTTCTCGCCGACGTTAACGCCACTCATCTTCGCGACCCAGGGCTCGTCGGGCGGCGTCCAGGTCGGATTGAAGATAATGCTTTGCGCTTTTCGCAATCCGGTGGGCAGCGGAAACTCCGGATAGCCAATACCGATCTTGTAAGATTTCACCAATTCGCCCTCACGAAAAACGTCCATGCGATAGGCGGGAATGTTTACGACCACGCGCGTGTCTTTGGGAACTGCGTTCGGCCCAGCCGCGTTGGTAGCGTCCGTTGACTTGTCGGCGCCTGGTTCGTCATTGCCTTTCACCCAGTATTCCTGCGCCAAAGCGAAGAGTTGTTTTGCTTTTTCTTCACCGACCGCCCCGCGTATTGCTTCGGCTGCATGCTTGCGCGATTCTTCCGCGCTTCCAGTTTGATCTTCGGCATTCGACTGACGCAGCTTGGCCACTTCTTCTGCCGCAATTTTTTGCAGTTGGGCCATCTCAGCATCGCTGAGCTCAACCTGTGATTTTACTTTGGCGCGAAAGGCGTCGTCGGAAAGCAGCGCATCCAGCACCGGCAAGGTCACAGGCACATCAAGCGCGCTGCGTGCCGTAGTTGAAGGCGAAGGTGACGCAGACGGCGATGGACTTGAGTTGTTGGTATTGTTGGCGGGCTCAGTAACACAACCTGCCGCGGTGATCAGAAGAAGCGTGACAATCACGCCGAGAGCTAAGGTACGAAAATTCTTCATGTTGTTCTTTCCTTTGTGTTCAGAGTTGGCCAGTTGGCGTTTTTAAGACATGGCCATACTCATGCTTGCGCTAGACTCCAGCAATGAGTGTTCCCACGCTGATTACAAGGGTGCGGAACGTTTCCTCGCATTGAAATCCACATTTCGGCGAGCGTGCTTGCACGATTAACGAACGGTGGTGCTGTCCGACAAGCTTCAGCTTGTCGCATTTCTGTGAAAGGTTGGCGAAATGACAAACGACAAACTGAAGTTTGTCGGACAACTAGTTTCGCAGCAGCGGGTAGGGATTGATGTTTGTGCCTTCCCAGTAGCGCGCGGGATTAGGAATGACCGAGACGGAGAAATGCAGATGATAATTTCCCGCGCCGGCGTTTCCTGTGTCGCCCACGTAACCGATAACTTCGCCCTGGCGCACAAATTTTCCCGGCACAAGCCCGTCGGCATAGCGTTGCAGATGAGCATAGTAGTAAATGAGCTTCTTGTCGGCGCTGTATTGATAGATGGTTGTGCCACCACGCTCGCTTTGGAAAAGCTTTGCAATTTCGCCGTCGGCAGCAGCGAGCACCGGCGTTCCGGCCGGCGCCGGGATATCAATGGCGTCATGAACGCGGCCTTCGGTTCGAGCATCCATGAACGTGTCTCGCAACTGATCGGGGCGCACGCCCTGAAGAGGAATAATCAGTTTTAACTTGCCAACGTAACTACCGGCGAGTGTTGTATCTTCGGCCGGCTGCACGGTTTCCGGTGGCGGAGTTTCTGAAGATTGACTGGTTGACGATTGACTAGGCGATGCACGCGCATTTGGGGACGGTGACGAAACGCCAGCCTCGTGACGATTTAGGTTTATTGATTGGTTGTTAGCTGGTTGGGTGGTACAGGAAAACAGTGAACTCAACACAGTTAAGCTGACTAAAATAGCATTTCGTTTCCCAGCCCGTGCTTGTTCTCTCACAGCCTACCTCTGAATCCCCAATGGCAAGAGTGGTCGCGGCACAGTACCTTCGAAAAACCAACTCGCCCCCACGCGCAGGCGATGATGCCATGTCGGCAGGCGTGCTGTGTACATTGCAAAGCGTGCCTGGCGCGCGAGTGGTCCACCAAAAGCTTTGCCGCCAACGAGTACGGCCGCGCGTTCTGTTCCCAAACTGACAGCTTCGCCCAACTCTTCAAAATGTTTTGTATGCAGTTCGTCTCCCGCTATCCACGATTTCACGTTGCGAGCCGCAAGCCGCGCCTGTTGCAGAGCAAGTTGTGCCGTGCCGGCGAGCGTGGGAGTAGCGTCGGGATAGAAAGCAATATCACCCAGGGCGAAGACATTGTCATGGTCTAAAAGTTGAAGCGTAGGCTTGACACGCAACAGACCGCGTTCTGTTTTGTCTGCCCTCAAATTCTGTATCAATGGGTTCATAAGCACGCCGCCGGTCCAAACTACGCCGGCAGTCGCGATTTCAGTTTGTGTTCCATTGTGTTCAAAGGTCAGGCTTTTTTTACCTACGCGTACAACGCGCGTCAGCGTGTGCAGTTCGACGCGCGATTGCTGCAGCGCGTCTTCAACAATGGCGCGAATTTCAGAGCCCATACCCGGTATAACTTTGTCGCCCATTTCAATCAGCAGGATGCGCGGCTCGCCATTCAGCGCGCGCCGCTCGAAAGCATCGCGCAGTAAGTCGGCCATCTTCGTGGATAGCTCGGCACCACTGGCGCCGGCGCCAACAATGGCGAATGTCAATGCGCTGCGAACATCCTGCGGTGGCAGGTCCGGTGCAACGGCGTCAAGCGCCTCAACCATTCGTTGCCTAAGCGCATCGGCGTGCGCAATTTTGCGGAAGGGAATTGAAAACTCGGCCGCGCCGTCGACGCCGGCAAAGTTTGTGACGCCGCCCACGGCAAGCACGAGTGCGTCATAGCTCAGAGGTTCCCGCCCACTTTCAAAAGTCACTAAGCGTCTTTCGAGATCAATGTTGGCGACTTTGTCCTGCACCAGATTTACGCCATCGAGCAGCTCCTGGTAACGCGGGGCGATGTGCCATTCCTCAACTTCGCCGCTCAGGTACTCGTAGAGCATGGGCGTGAATAGAAAATGATCCTCGTCGCTGATCACCGTGACATCGCCGTGGCCCGCCAGATCGAGAGCTGTAAACAGACCGCCAAAGCCGCCACCGATGATGACTACTCGGGTTTTTTGATTTGCCATGTGTCTGCCGATGTTATCAGAGACAGTTAGGAGTTCAACCGGACGATAAATATCAGTGCTGCAAAAAGCTCAACAATTGAGTTGGTCTCGGCCG
>JBDUCB010000244.1:0-6453 GCA_040003695.1 bacterium | reverse complement strand
GCATCTTTGCTATGCTGCGCACGAAACCTTCTGATTGAAGATCGCGAAGGACGTCGATGGGAAAAACCACATTGATGTCCTTGTCCGCATCGCTGTGATCGTAATGATGATGAGTAACCATCAGGTCCGCGACGTTAACGTCTTGCGGAATTACGCGGAAAGTCAGATCGCCGAGCTCATCAGCGATATTGAACCCGTCCTGATCTTTAAGATGAACACCACCAGCGGTAACTAACGCAACCGTGCTCTTCGCCAGTTCACCGTCAAACGGCGTGAAGGGAACACACTTTCTCGATAACGACATGATCAGAAATCAGAAATCAGAAATCAGAAGTCAGAGGTCAGAAGTCATAATACCCAGAGGTCAGAAGGCAGAGGTCAAAGCGGAAAGTCAGCAAACGATGTGTGCCCACTGCCGACCTCTGATCTCCGACCTCGACCTCTGTCCTTACAGCTTCCTCAACACTTCAAACAAGTCTTCGTTGTCGGGCTGGTCGGCAATGTTGTGAATATCTTTGTATGCGAGTTTGCCTTCCTTATCCACAATGAATATCGCGCGTTCGCTAATGCCATCACTCTCGCGGTACGCTCCATACTGTTTTGCGACCTCACCTTTGGGATGGAAATCGCTCAAAAGATCATAGGACAAACCGCCCAGACTCTTGGCCCATGCGGTATTACACGGCACGCTGTCAACTGAAATGCCCAGCACCTGAGCATCATAGCCTTTAAAGCGTTCGAGGTCGGCCTCGTACGCCGGCATCTGCGCCGTTCAGACAGGGGTCCAGGCCAGCGGATAAAACGCCAGCACCACATTGTTTTTGCCGCGAAAATCCGAGAGCTTTACCTTCTTTCCTTTTTCAAGGTGGCTTGGCAACTCAAAGTCCGGAGCAGTCTCTCCAACTTCAGGCATAGAAAAATCCTCTCTTCCAAAGAAATTCTTAACTGGTTGCGGGGGTAAACCTAAGAGTAGTGGAGAGACCTGCAGAGTTCAACCTCAAAGCGCCGGCCTCGCAAGAATTTTCAAATTTTCATCTCACTCGCGAACATATAGCCAGAAACAATCTGCGAAACTTGTTAGTTGACCCTCTCAATGTGGTCGCGTAGCATGTGCTTCGACAACACAACAATCGTGAATAGTTCTAATTGAGTTTGCCTAAGGGCCTTGCAGTTTTGGAAATAGACGACGACGCAAAAGAGATTGTCCGCGAGATCGGAACGGCCATTAACGAATCGGTCGAGAACTCGTCGAAGGTTGCCGAAGCGATTGAACGGCTCCGCGACGCTGGCTACGAGATGGAATTAACGCTGCGACTGGAAATTGGTTTGCGGCCTCACGCGGGAGAAGGAGACGAGGAAGGTGGCGACACTACGCTCGATCTTACCGACGAGGACGTACAGGTTTTGCAGCGCATGAAGATCAGGATTGATCCTGAAGAAAAACTATAGCTCCGCCGGCTAAGCACAAGAAAATGCCCTGCCGCTTAGTTGAAAACGGCAGGGCTTTTTATTTGAAAAGTCGCTGCGATCACGGTCCAAAGCGTCCTTGATACTCACCCGACACTATGAACGCCTTGACCATTTCGGCGTTAACGAAGTTGCCGTTGAATTCGTTAAGTTTACCCAGCCAGAAGTTGTAACCGCCAAAATCAGCATCCGGTGCGTCGTTTGGATTCCGTCGCAGGTAGCCGAAGTATTGCATCAAGACGAATGCCTTGTTGGATTGGCGCGAACTGAACATCGAGTTTTCAGCCACCGATCTCAGTATCTGGGAGCGCAAACTTACCGATGACGGATCTGAAGCCAACTGACTGACCAGTGCATCTCGCTCGCCTTGCGATAACGCTCCGCCGGAACCCGGATTGCGCGGGTCATAAGTGTTGGCGTTAAGCTTGTCGATAAACTGGGCCGCCGACATTGAGTTCGGGTAAGCGGCAATGAACGAGGCCCGCTGTACGAAGTCACTGAAAAACCGCTGCTTGTTTTGGTCGAGTAATTGATCGGCGCCGGGTTGACCAATCACTACTCCACGTCCGATCTCCTGTGTGTCGGGCAAAAACTGGCGCAGCTTCAGAGTCTCGCCGGAATTAAAGGCGGCCTGGTAGGTCTTGTAGACGAGGTAACCCGTCTGCTGAAATTCGATTGAAAGGAAGAAAGCCGCACTGACGTTTACCCGCTTAATATCGCGGCATGCGGAAGTGGTGCACATATCAAGCTGGTTCTTCCAAAAGGAAAGTCCACCGGCGTCGGCCTCACGATTGAAAAAATCCACATACTGCTGACGCACGAAAAAGTCGCTATCAAACGTTGCATCTTTGAGCGGATTGGATCCGTTTGTTGCTTCGTCACTGCTGATAGTTACCGCAACCGCCGCCGGGGAACCCAGCGTGCAGCCGATTGGATTGCTTAGCGTCACGTTGAATGTTTCCGGCGCCTCGCCATAACGGTCGTCAACGATGAAGACACTGATAGTCTTCGATGTTTCACCCGCGGCAAACCGCAACGTTCCGAGCGCCGCCATATAGTCGGACCGCTCGCTTGCTGTTGCGTCTGTCGTCGCATAATCAACCGTGGCTGCAGCCGATGTGTTGCCAGTACGAGTTGCAAGAAGGTCGACCTTGGTCGTGGCGTTCAACATCTCCGAAGTAGTGGCGGTGCTGCTGGTAAATTGCACGGTGTTAACTGCGGGTGTAGGTGTCGGCGTCGGAGTCGCCGCCATCGTAAAGCCAAGCGAATCCATCGCGCTGATGTCGTTTGCCGTCATCGTTTCACGCGTGTTCCGCATGATCATCGGATCCATGATGCCGATGTAGTTCGCACTTACGTTTTGATCGTCTTTCCAGTGACTGGCTTGATAGCCATCGCCACCGGTGCCGTCGGGCCGGCCGGTCGAGAGACCCAGTTCTGGACCACCATTGAATTGAACTTGTGAACCGCCAGAAGACAGAATTCGCTGAGCGGTACTGAACGTATTTAAGTTTGCGATGCCGGGCCGGAAGCGAAACAAATCCCAGACGGTCACATAAACTGGTTGCGACCCATCCAATTCGTGAACACCAACTTCTGAGCCAAAAGCGAGAACGTGCCCAATTTCGTGCACCGCGACAGCGTCAAAGTCAGTTCGATTGCCGGTTATTCCATCGCTGGGATCGAAGTCAAAACCAAAGGCTGAGTTGAAACCAATTTTCGGCGCGCCACCATACGGTTCGATTTCGGGATTGGCTACCGCATTGATCGCGCCCAGCGCACGCAGGATTGGGCTGGCAACATGAATGGTGGAGGCGTTGCCGATGTCCGTGGGCAAACTGGTCGCAGGCAGCGCATTGTAAAGCGCAGATTCCGTCGGATTGGAAGCATGGCTGACTAGCCGTCCACGTATGTCTGAATAATTGCCGTTGTAATAGAGTTCCTGAGTAGCGGTCAGCCCCAAAGTATTAGAGCTAGGAAATGCGATCCCGAAGACAGTTGGGCCATAGTCAACATCGATAACTACGGTTATCGGATCCTGTATCAAAGCCTCCCACCTGGCGGCAGCTGCGATAAACGCTGCTTTCGCCTGTGGGTTTTGCTCTAGTTGTGCGCTGGCTCTTAAGACAATAGTTAGTCCGGCGCCGGTAGGTGTCTCACCGTTGCTGCCCGCAAGGCGTGTCTGATTCTTAAGATGGTTGATTTGATGAAAGCCGTAAGAGCTGGCGCTACCTCTAAGAGCGCGTCCTTCAGCAAGGGTGGCATCACGACAAACAGTCTCGCCGTTACTGCCTTGATAAATAACGAATGCCGAACCGTCTGACGAAGCTTGATATTGTGGGATTTGATTGGCCGAAGTGTTCTGCGCAAAACTATAAAAGGGAAGAATGGCCAAGCCAGTAAGCGCCAGGATTACCAATGCCGCACGCGACCAAATGCGGCGGGAAAAGTTTTTCGCGAGTGAGATACGCGAGAGCACACGAGGGTTCGTCACGAGCTAGATCTCCTTCTGTCGATTGGGAAATGGTTTAACTGACCCAACTGGCCCGTCGGGAGGGACAAAGAGGTGCGCGAGCATGGCCGCTTTTACCGCTGGCTACAGATCGTGCGTCGGCTTGCAAGAAACAGTCTCGCTGGAGCCCAAATTCAGATACGGGTCCGACCCTGACGGATGCACGGAAACTAAGTTCCGGTGAGTGAGACGGGGTAAGCAGCTTCGGAAGCTGCGAGAAACAGCTTACGTTAATTGGTTGCGGAAGTTCAAGGAGTAATTTTTGCAAGACTGAAAGGGTCTTAAATCATGTCTGCAAGCTACTCGATGTTAGGCTTAGATTTCTGGAATTGATTTTAAGCAGATCCTGAAAGCTGCACTTGGCGCAACTTTCGGCCTTGTGGTATCTTGACTGGCTTTTAAACCTGCCAGTTTTTCCGCCGTTACAGGCCACGAAAGAGGAGTCGAAATAAAGTATGGCTACGTCCAGCGTAAACGCTAGTGGAGACGGGCAATCAGCCGGCCGCGTCGTGCAAATTATCGGCCCGGTGGTTGACGTAGAGTTTCCGGAAAAACAACTGCCCCCTATTTACCAGGCGCTGCGAATTGTCTCTGACGGTTTTGATGTGCCAACTCCAATAAATGTGGTTGCGGAAGTGCAACAGCATCTTGGCGAAGGACGCGTGCGCACAGTTTCGATGTTGCCCACTGATGGCATGGTCCGCGGCATGAAAGCCATCGACACTGGTGGCCCAATAACCATGCCGGTTGGCGAGGGAACGCTGGGTCGTATCCTCAACGTCATCGGCGACCCCGTCGACAATCTCGGCGACGTCAAACATACCGAGCGTTATCCTATTCATCGTCACGCGCCGACATTCGAAGAGCAGTCAACCGAATTGCAGATGTTTGAGACGGGCATCAAGGTCATCGATCTGATTCAACCCTTTGTGCGCGGCGGCAAGATTGGTTTGTTCGGTGGCGCGGGCGTAGGCAAGACAGTTATCGTGATGGAGTTGATAAATAACATTGCGAAAGCACGTTCCGGCTTTTCGGTATTCGCTGGCGTGGGCGAAAGAACTCGTGAAGGAAACGATCTGCTGCGCGAGATGGTCGAGTCGCAGGTCATTCAGTTTGGCGACGTTTTTAACAAGCATTTTCATGACACCGGCGAGTTCGACATGACGAAGGTGGACATGAATGCGGTGGGCCAGTCCAAGGTGGCCTTGATTTATGGTCAGATGACCGAGCCTCCCGGCGCGCGCCTGCGCGTGGCGCTTTCGGGCCTGACGGTTGCGGAATATTTCCGTGATAAGGGCCTCGATGTTTTGCTCTTCATCGATAACATCTTCCGCTTTACACAGGCAGGTTCAGAAGTGTCGGCACTGCTCGGACGCATGCCCTCGGCGGTGGGTTATCAACCCAATCTGGCTTCGGAGATGGGCGAGATGCAGGAGCGCATTACCTCGACCAAGACCGGATCGATCACTTCGATTCAGGCCGTTTACGTTCCCGCTGACGATTACACTGATCCAGCTCCCGCCACTACATTTGCTCACCTTGACGCAGTCACGGCGCTTTCGCGGCAAATCGTGGAGTTGGGAATTTATCCAGCGGTGGATCCGTTAACTTCGTCTTCGCGCATTCTCGATCCGCGCATCATCGGCGCCGATCACTACGCAACGGCACAGGATGTGAAACGCGTACTGCAACGTTACAAAGACTTGCAGGACATCATTGCGATTCTGGGCCTCGACGAATTGTCTGACGAAGACAAATTGATTGTCTCGCGTGCGCGCCGAGTGCAGCGCTTCTTCTCGCAGCCATTTTTCGTTGCCGCGCAATTCACCGGCCTCGAAGGGAAGTACGTCAAACTCGAAGACACGATCCGAGGTTTTCGCGAGATCGTTGATGGCAAGCACGACGATCTGCCGGAGCAGGCGTTTTACATGGTCGGCACGATTGAAGAAGCAGTCGAAAAAGGCAAGACAATTGCACAGTAGTAGGTAGGACAGACATTCCTGTCTGTCCATTTTTCGCAGAAAGTGAAGGGGACAGGCGAGGACGCCTGTCCTACCTTATGGCATCACAACTGCAACTTGAAGTAGTAACACCAGAGCGCCGCGTGCTCTCGGAATCCGTTGATATGGTGACGGTGCCGGGACTCGGCGGCGAGCTTGGCATTCTTCCGGGCCATACGCCGCTTATCTCTCAACTTCAAACCGGCGTACTTTCTTATTCCATAGGCGGCAAAGCTGCGCAGCTTCACGTTTCCGGTGGCTTCGTGGAAGTGAAGGACGATAAAGTTTCGGTGTTGGCGGAAATTGCCGAAAAGCCTGAAGAGATTGATGCTGCGCGCGCGCGTTTGGCTCGCGAGCACATCGAGAAACAGTTGACTTCCTGGACTGGAACAGAAGAGGATTTTGAAACGGCGCAGGCAAAACTGGAACGCTCGATAGTCCGCTTGCAACTAAGCGGCGCTTCGCGAAGCTAAG
>JBDUCB010000115.1:0-6460 GCA_040003695.1 bacterium | reverse complement strand
AACGAGCTTCCCCTGTTTTGAGATCGTGGTCTCAGCATCGTAACCCGGCGCGTTGGTTAATTGTTTGAGATCAGATCCGTCTGGCCGAGCGGTGAAAATATCAAACGTGGAATAGACGGCCCAGACATAGCCCTTTGAAAAATCGGGACGCGGCGGGCATTCCCTCACGCCGAGATGCGTCGACGAGTAAAGAATCCTCTGTGCGTTCGGATAAAAGTAGGAACAGGTGGTGCGGCCGTTTCCCGTTGAAACCAAGCGGATATTCGAGCCGTCCAAATTCATCGTGTAGATCTGATCGCACTCGCGCCCATCCCGCGTTGACTGGAAGATGAGCTGTTTTCCGTCGGGCGAAAAATAAGCTTCCGCGTTCTCGCCGCCGAACGTTAGCTGCTTAATGTTTTGGAGATGTTTTTCGGCAGGCAATTGCAACGAATCATCCGGCTTAATTGGGATTGATGCCGTTCGATGTGGATGCGCAAACAAGAAGAGGAGCGACGCAAGAAAAACGATTAGGATTGTTTTCACTGGTTTATTTCATTAGCACCGTGCTTTAGCGCGGTGATTTTGTGGGAATCAAAACATGAAACCGTTTAAACGGTTTCGAAAACCTCGTGGCGAGTGTCTGTCACCGGGCTGAAGCCGCGGTGCTAATGAGAGGTTAAATCTAAACTATATCCAGTGTTTACAATCTCGGAGCAGAACTACGCAATGTCCAATGCTTCCGCCAGCAGCTTGGCCTGTTCCGCCTGATGGATCGAATAAGAACCGGTTGCAGGACTCGCGGAAGGCGCGCGGCCAACGTAGATCGGACGCTCGCAAACGGGAACCAGCTTTTCAAGACGCTCTTGCAAGAAGGTCCAGCCACCCATGTTCTTGGGTTCTTCCTGGGCCCAGACAAGTTGCTTGGCTTGCGGGTAACGCGCTAACACTTCGCGCAACCGCAACAGTGGAAACGGATAAAACTGCTCAAGTCGCACGATCGCAACGCCTGTGGCGGGGGATTTCTTGCGCGCGTCGACGAGATCGTAATAGACCTTGCCACTGCACAAGACAACACGCTTGACCGTCGCCGGATCATTAACCTCGCCATCGTCAATAATTGGTTGGAATCCGCCGCTGGTTAGGTCTTCAAGCGCCGAGGCGGCGGCCGGCAGGCGCAGCAGGCTCTTCGGCGTTATCACGATCAAGGGCCGCTCCATTCCCGGCCTGACCTGTCGCCGCAGCAGATGAAAATACTGCGCGGGTGTTGTCGGGTAACACACCTGCAAATTGTTTTCTGCGCACAACTGAAGATAGCGCTCGAGCCGCGCACTGGAATGTTCCGGCCCCTGGCCTTCATAACCATGCGGCAAGAGCATGGTCAGCCGCGACGTCTGTTTCCACTTATCTTCGGAAGCGGCGATGTATTGATCGATGATCGTCTGCGCGCCATTGCCGAAGTCGCCAAACTGCGCTTCCCACAGCACCAGCGATTCGCGCGAGACAACCGAATAGCCATACTCAAAACCGAGCACACCTTCTTCCGAGAGTGAACTGTCAAAAACTTCAAAGCGCGCCTGCGGCGTGTCCTCAGAACGTAATTCGGATAGCGGCGCCCATGATTTGCCTGTCTGCGTGTCGTATAAGACCGCATGACGTTGACTAAAGGTGCCGCGTCCGGAATCCTGGCCGCTCAAACGCACGCGAGTGCCGTCAATAACGAGTGATCCAAAGGCAATCGCTTCGGCAAACGCCCAATCAATTGGCGCCGCGCCAGAGCCCATTTTCGCGCGCCGCGCCAGTTGGCCCACCATCTTCGGATTCACGTTGAAGTCCTGCGGTACCACGGCGATCTTCTCGGCAATCGTATTGATAACATCAGCGCTTACGGCCGTATTTACAATCTCAGAACCGTCGCGCTCCTCGGTAATATTTACAGTCGCAACTCGATCCTGTTTCGCAACGACTTCCTTCGCGCGGGCAAGTGCTTCTTCGTAGCGTCCGATGCGTTCCGCAATCAGCGCATCTAATTCGGGTTCCGTAATAACGCCTTCCTTGATTAAGCGACGCGAATAAATTGTGCGTACACCCGGATGGGCTTTAACGCGTTGGTACATCAGCGGCTGCGTATAACTTGGTTCATCAGTTTCGTTGTGGCCTAATTTACGGAAGCCAACCACGTCGAGCACCACGTCCTTATTAAACTCCTGACGATAATCGAGCGCGATGCGCAGCGCGCGGTAAGCAGCTTCGGGATCGTCGCTGTTGATGTGAAATATCGGCAACTGCGTCATGCGCGCGACGTCGGTTGAATAGATTGTCGAACGGCCCGCTTCCGGAGAAGTTGTAAAACCAATCTGATTATTGATGATGATGTGAATTGTTCCGCCCGTGCGATAACCCTTCAGACTCGCGAGGTTGAGCGTTTCCATTACCACGCCCTGGCCGGCAAACGCCGCATCGCCGTGCAGCAGCACGGGCAACGCCAGATCGATTGCCTCCTCGCGGTCTTTTCCCAGGCGGCCCCGCAGGTCATCCTGTTTGGCGCGCACCATTCCTTCAACTACGGGATCAACTGCTTCAAGGTGACTGGGATTTGGCGAGACCGTCAACTTAACCTTTTTGCCGGCGGCCGTCTCGCGTTCGCCCACCGCTCCCTGATGATATTTCACATCGCCTTCGTCCGCCGGAAATGATGGATGCACTGAGCCCTGGAACGATGCGAAGATTCGTTCACAAAAATGGCCGACGACGTTTGCCAAAACGTTTAAGCGGCCGCGATGGGCCATGCCTAGCGTGATGTCTTCCACGCCGCGCGCCGCCGCCCCTTCGATCAATTGATCGAGCAGCGGAATGATGGTCTCGCTGCCTTCGAGTGAAAACCTCTTCTGACCCAAATATTTTGTATGCAGGAAACGCTCAAACTGTTCCGCTGAGATCAGTTTCCATAAAAGCTGTTTCTTAATTCCAACCGGAATGGCTTCAGGTTGAACAAACTCGCGGCGTATCTGTTCGCGCAGCCAAACTTTTTCTTCTTTGCTTTGAATGTGGCGATACTCAATGCCGACTTTGCCGCAATAGGCGCGTTGCAGGATGCCCAATATTTCGCGCAGCGTTGCGCTTTCAGTGCCGGCCAGTCCGCCGGTAATGAATTCCCGATCGAGATCCCAAATAGTCAAGCCGTAGGTTTGAATATCCAGCTCAGGGTGATAAAGCACCGGCATCGCGTGCAGTGGATCGATGTCCGCGATCAGATGACCACGCACGCGGTAGGAATTAATCAATTCCATTACGCGCGCTTCTTTGGTGGTTTGCTCGCGCGTTTGGTCGCCGGGCAAGAGCAATGGGTTCCGGTCCACACTCCAACGGAAAGGCACGTGCGCGACGCCAAGGGCCGCGAAAATATCGTCGTAGAATTTGAACTGGCCAATGATTAATTCATGCACGCGCGCCAGAAATGCGCCCGATTCCGCGCCCTGGACAATGCGATGATCGTAGGTGCTGCTGATAGTAATTGCTTTTGAAATGCCGAGCTGCGACAAGGCTTCGGCCGCCATCGCCTGATATTCGGCCGGATATTCAATCGCTCCCGTGGCAATGATTAACGACTGACCGACCATCAAGCGTGGAGTTGAAGCAACTGTGCCAATTGTGCCCGGGTTAGTAAGCGAGATAGTTGTGCCTTGAAAATCTCCAATCTGAAGCTTGCCATCTCGCGCGCGCTTGATCACATCATCATACGCCGCGAGAAACTCACGAAAGCGCAGCTTGCCCGCGTCTTTGATATTGGGAACGAGTAACGTACGCGTGCCGTCCTTCTTCGTTAGGTCTATTGCAACGCCGAGATTGATTTGCGCACGACGCAGGCGTGCCGGAGCGCCGTCAACAACCTCATAGCCATCGTTGAGCTGCGGAAACTCGTCGAGAGCGCGCAGCAACGCCCAGGCAATTAAATGCGTGTAAGAGACTTTGCCACGATCATTTTCCTGCAAATATTGATTGATGATGCGTCGATTTTCATCGAGAAGTTTTACTGGAATGCGGCGTTGTGAAGTGGCTGTCGGCACCGCCAGACTCGCGTCCATGTTCTCGACAATCTTGAGCGCAGCGCCGCGAATTGGAGTCGCCTCAACTTGTTCGCTAGCGGCAGGTGGAGCTGCCGGGGCTGCCTTTGTTTTCGCGGGCGCACTTGCTTCCGCAGCGCGCGCCGGAGCTTTCGCAGTTGCAACCTCGCGTCCGCCGTTATCTGCCGATTGCGATTCGCGCACGTCGGCCGTTGCGCTTGTCGTTGTTGCGGCTTCATTGTTAGCGCCGCCACCCAAGAGCTCCGTGAAGTATGCTCGCCATGATTCATCAACCAGATCAGGATTGCTGCGGAAGCGGCCGAGCAAACCTTCGACGTAGGTGGCGTTCGCGCCAAAATTTTCGGCGATAATTTCTGATAAATCGGTCCTGGTTTGCGCCAATTCTCTTACCTCTGCTGATGACAAAACTGCGATAGGCTGACCTGCTGGCGGTGTGTCTTTAAGGAATAGACTAACATCTTCGCGAGGGGTTTGCATCCGCGTTTACGATGGGTGGCGGTAATTAAAGCCGAGCAAAAACCTCGAAATCCGAAAGACTGAGTGTTATCTTAAGCGGCCGTTAGACCAACCTTAACCAGAACGAAAGCAGGCTTCTTTTGCCAGAAGATACTACTGAGGCGAAACCACGTCTCCGCACCGCGCTGGTTTTCATCATGCTGTTTGCTGTACTGGGCGCGGTGGTGCTGTTTGCATACTTTTCCACTTTTGAGCGGCCAATGACGACCATAATTTTGGTTCGTCATGCTGAGAAAAATATCGACCCGTCTAACAAAGATCCTGATCTGAGCGCTGATGGCCAGGCACGCGCGCAGGAATTGGCGCGCATGTTTGGCGACGCCGGCATCAAGGCGATCTACGCCACGCAGTACAAACGTACGCAACAAACTGTAAGACCTCTGGCAGACAAACTCGGACTGGCACCCACTTCGGTCGATGCCAAGAACACTGCCGAGCTCGTAAGACAGATTCGTGCGCAGCACAATGGGGAGGTGGTTTTCGTTGCTGGGCACAACAATTCGGTGCCGGAAATAATCGCCGCGCTTGGTGGTCCACAACTACCAATCATTCCGGAGACTGAGTATGACAATCTTTACATCGTTACGATTTACAAGCTGGGCAGCGCGAGGTTATTGAAAATGAAATATGGCAGTACAACCGCAAGTACGCCGGCGAACACGGCCAGCCCAAAATCCATGCTTCAGTGATTGGCGTCTTACAAGGGGCCGAACCGGCTTTGCCGTCTGATATGCGGAAGGGCTTCCCCTTCCGAAAGACTGAAAAGGGAATGGGGCTAAGCCCGTTTCGTAACCGGAATTAGAAATGTCGCGGCGCAGCCGCGATACAAATTTTAGCGATCCGGGAGGGCGAAGCCCTTCCGCACATCAGACGACAAAGCCGGTGGACCACCACAAATCATGAAAAAACGACATAGCAGCCAAATTGCTGTAACGAGGAAAAAACAGCCGACAAGCACAACGCTAGGCCGACGTTCCTTCGTCAAGCTGGTTCCCGCGTTGGGAACCGCAGTAGTAGTTGCGCCGCATTTGCAGGTTAGCCTGTTGGCCCAGACACCTTCGCCGACCGCGACGCCGCTGGCGACTTCAACTCCTTCACCGTCACCACCGCCAACGCCGTTGCGTGTAACGAAAGAAATGCTGCGGCAAGCCGAGAAGCTGATCGGCATTGAACTCACCGACGCCCAAGAGGCGATGGCACTGCAAAACGTCAGCGCCAACCTCGATCGCTATGAGGCGCTGCGCAAAATCGACATTCCGCTTGATACCGAGCCGGCAACTCTGTTTCATCCGGCATTGCCGGGCAAGAAGTTCGATACAAAGCCAGTGAAATTCAAGTTGAGTAAGGTTGAAATTCCACAATTCAACGCCATTGAAGATCTCGCGTTTGCGACTGTGCCGCAACTTGCTGCCTTGATCCGCGCGGGCAAAGTTTCCCCGGTTGAGTTGACCAAAATGTATTTGGCTCGTTTGAAGAAGTATGGTCCGAAACTCAATTGCGTGGTCACGCTGACAGAAGAGCATGCGCTTGCGCAAGCAACCGAAGCTGAGCGAGAAATCAAGGCTGGGAAGTATCGCGGCCCTTTGCATGGCATTCCCTGGGGCGCGAAAGATCTTTTCGCTATTAAGGGAATCAAGACAACCTGGGGTGCTGAACCATATCGCGACCAGACGATTGATTACGACGCGACCCTGGTCGAGCGCCTGCGCGACGCGGGCGCGGTGTTGGTGGCGAAATTGTCGATGGGCGCGCTGGCGCAGGGCGGGCGCTGGTTTGGTGGTATGACCAGAAATCCGTGGCAGGTTGATGAGGAGAAAACTGGCTCGAGCGGTTCTTCTGCCGGACCAGCCGCGGCGACGGCGGCGGGCCTGGTGGGTTTT
>JBDUCB010000003.1:0-6468 GCA_040003695.1 bacterium | reverse complement strand
CACGAGTGGAAACTCGCGGAAGATTATTCGGAGGCGTGGTCCGAATTCTTTCTCCATAGTTTTCAGAACCGGATGCAACATGCCGCATGGCGGACATTGAAAGTCGCCAAACTCCTCCAGCGTAACGGGCGCGTCTGCTGGTCCAAGAGTGTGCGGCGGGTTGGCGCCGGTTTCAGTGACTGTTTCGTTGCTGGTTGTAGTCCCATTGCTTGTCGTCGGTGATGCGTGTGCCGGAGCCGGCGGCGTAACCAGAGCGCTAGTCGAACGCTTCAGATACAACGCCGCCACTACGGCGATGACAAGCACAATTCCAATAATCAAAAAAGGAAGGGCACGTTTCATTTTTGGTTCCAAAGGATAATTTATGTGGTCCGTTTCAGGTAGTGGCTTTCAATCACTGGACCGTATAAGGCACTGTCTTGTCGAGATTGCCATTGACGTAAACCTGGACTTTATATTTTCCCTTCGGCCAATCCTGCGGCAGGCTTAGGTGACCATGAATAACGTTTTCCAGAGTCCTGGTGGTGTAATCGATATCTTTAATCTTCTTGTCCTGAGTGCCGTCAGCATCGACGATCCACCAGGAAAACTTCATTTCCGTTCCCGACTTAGCTTCTTTCAAAGTGGCCACACAGTGAATGGTGCGATCGCCAGGCTCAAAGGTGGTGGTGTGATCGCCTGGCTGCCCACTGCCGTTGTCTTTGGCCATGTGAATTTCCTTGATGGCCGCTCCCGAACCGACTTCTGTGTCTGTATTTGCGTTGTTGCTATTGTTGCTGTTTTTGTTTTTGCCGAGATTGCATGCGAGTACGGCGAAGAGTAAAAGGCCGGCGGCGAGCCAGGCTGAAGGTTTTCTCATTTTGAGTTCTCCATGCGATTTAGTAAGCAAGAATCCGCTGGGGATCACGCTGCCATTGACAGGGTGGCAGCCAACGAACGAAAGATATCGCGACCATCACTCGAGCCGAGCAAGTCTTCACAGGCACGTTCGGGGTGTGGCATCAAACCGAGCACATTGCGCTCAGCACTACAGATGCCGGCAATATTGTCGCGCGAGCCGTTGGGATTTGCCGCTGCAGTAATGTTCCCGCTCGCGTCGCAGTAGCGAACCACGATGCGGTTATCGCGCCGCAACTCTGCGAAAGTTTGATCGTCGCAAACATAGTTTCCTTCAGCATGGGCGATTGGAAGGCGCAGCACCGACCCTAATTGCATTTCGTTTGTAAACGGCGTATCGGAAGTTTCGACGCGCACATGGATGTGTTCACAAATGAAGTGGAGATCGCGATTTCGGATCAAAGCCCCGGGCAAGAGACCCGCTTCGCAAAGAATCTGAAATCCATTGCAGATCCCGAGGACAAATCTTCCCGACGCGGCAAACTTCTTGACCGATTCCATCACCGGCGAGAAACGCGCCAGGGCGCCGGCGCGCAAATAATCGCCATAGGAAAAGCCGCCGGGAATAATTACTGCGTCGAAGGAACTTAGATTGGTGTCGCGGTGCCAGATGAAGTCAACCGGTTGGCCCACCTGTTTTGAGATCACGTGATACGCGTCGTGATCACAATTAGAGCCGGGAAAAACTATGATGCCGAATTTCACGCCTCGATCTCCACGCGATAATCTTCGATGATCGGATTGGAAAGAACTTCCCGCGCCATGCGAGCGACTGATTCGCGCGCCTGCTGCTCGTTTGCATCGTCCAAAGCGATCTCGAAATATTTACCCTGACGCACGTCGGCGATGCCGCCAAAGCCCAACAACTCAACCGAATGCTGTATGGCCTTACCCTGCGGATCCAATATGCCCGGCTTCAGGCTGACGTAAACTCTTGCTTTCATATTGATCGAGACCGTTCTGCTACTTCTCGGTTCATACTAAGACATAACATTGCTTCATGTGTAGTGGATAGCATATATTTCGCGCAGCTTTTATTCATTCCCAAACATTTCGCAGCAGGAGAATCGAATATGCAAAACCCGCCCCCTGGTCAGCAGAACTACGGCAACGCGCCTGGCACACCTTCGCCCGGCACTTCGCAAACCGGCACCGGTCTGGATCCGAAAGTGGCCGCGGCTCTCTCGTACATCTGGATCGTGGGGCTGATATTCTTTTTCATTGAGAAAGAAAACAAGTTCATTCGGTTTCACGCCATGCAGTCGATTCTCTTTGGCATCGCCAACACAGTAATCATGATGGTGTTGGCCATCGTGGCCACGATCCTGACGGTGCTCTTTACGCTCGGCGCGGCGGCGGCTGCCGCAGGCGGGAGCGGTGGCTTGGGCGCTATCGTGAGCCTTTTTGTCTGGCTGATCTGGCTCTTGTTCTGGGTGATCGCGATGGTGTTTCTAGTCGGCTTGATCTTTGCCGCCGTCAAAGCATACCAGGGCCAAAAGTTCAAATTGCCAATCATCGGCAATATGGCGGAAAAGATTGTGAATAAGTAAAGACCTCGCCGGTCTTTGCGTAACTTTGCGAAGCCTTAGCGTTCTTTGCGGTTTGGCGTTTGGTGGCATCCACACAGAAACGATGAACCGCAAAGGGCGCAGAGATCACGCAAAGGATCGCAAAGAAATACAAAGCGTCCTGTCAACTGGCCAGGATTAACCCTTGCCAAAAACCCTTTCAAAGATCGTGTCGACATTCCTTAAGTAAGTATCGAGCGTGAACACGCCTTCAATTTCGCCCGCGGAAAGATGGGCGCCAATATCGGCATCACTGCTTATCAACTCGCGGAAGTGTTTTTTCTCGTCCCAAACCTTCATCGCATTTCGCTGCACCCACTCGTAAGCAGTTTCCCGGGCGACGCCTTTTTGCGTCAGTGCCAGCAACAGTTGTCCACTGAAGACAAGCCCGCGCGTTGCCTGAATGTTTTCCAGCATGCGTTCGGCATGGACCACCAGGCCATCAATCAATGAGGTGGCTTTATGCAGCATGTAGTCCAGCGCGATGCTTGAATCGGGTAGCACCACACGTTCTGCGGACGAATGCGAGATATCGCGTTCATGCCAAAGCGCAACGTTTTCCAAGCCAACCATAGAGTTGGCGCGGACAACGCGAGCCATGCCGCAGATGCGCTCAGAAATAATTGGATTACGCTTGTGTGGCATTGCGCTCGAACCTTTTTGCCCAACTGTAAATTTTTCCTGTGCTTCGCCAACTTCGGTTCGTTGCCAGTGGCGAATGTTGATCGCGAACTTGTCGAGCGAAGACGCGATGATTGCCAGCGTGCTGAGATACTCTGCATAGCGATCGCGTTGAATTATCTGCGTTGAGACGGGAGCAGGTTTGAGTCCGAGACGCGCGCAAACTTTTTCCTCCACCCGCGGGTCGAGCAGCGCGAAAGCTCCAACCGCGCCGCTAATTTTGCCGAAGGCGACGGTCTCGCGCGCCCGGCGCAAGCGCTCGCGATTGCGGCGCATCTCGTCGTACCAAAGCGCGAACGTCAGCCCAAAAGCAGTTGGCTCGGCGTGGATGCCATGCGTGCGGCCAATCTGCGGAGTTTTCTTAAACTCAAAGGCGCGCCTTTTTAGTATTTCCAGAAATGATTCAATTTTTTTGAGCAGCAGATCGCAGGCGTCCCGTAGCAGCAGAGCGTTGGCAGTGTCGACAACGTCGGAAGAAGTCAGGCCATAGTGAACAAAGCGAGCCGCGTCACCAATGTTTTCGGCGAGGTTGGTTGTAAACGCGATGACGTCGTGGTTGGTAGTCTTTTCGATCTCGTTTATGCGCTCAACTGAAAAATTTGCACGAGATTTTATTTGTTCGACCGCATCGCGCGGAATGGTGCCAATCTCGGCGTGCACTTCGCAGACAGCAATCTCCACGTCCAGCCACTTCTGGAATTTATTCTGTTCGCCCCAAAGCGCGCCCATCTCGGGCAATGTGTAACGATCGATCATTTGGTAGGACAGGCATTCCTGCCTGTCCTTGCCTTTCTGTTAAGGGGACAGACAAGAATGTCTGTCCTACAACCTACTTGAGCGCTGTTGAATTCACAAAGTATCGCGCCAGCAACCAACGGCCATTGCGTTCGACCAGTGTGAAAGTTTCCATCCCTTCACCGTTCTGAAATTTCGTTTGATAAGAAACAATGTATGCCCGACCCTTCAATGGTCCACCTGAGTTCTGTTGTTCAGTTGCCGATTGAAGGTTTCGGCTCTCAACTGCGCCGAGCTTGGCGCGTAACGTTTTAAACGTGGCGGTGGATTGTTCGAGCGTTGCGTCCTGGCGCCAGAGTTCGGACCCCTCGTTATAAATTTTCTCATAGCGCTCGGCAGCAATATCGTCGCCGATTGTTCCCACTGCGGCTTCGACGTCAGCGGGAAGACTGCGCCGCTCAGTTTGCAAACCGCAGCCTGAGATGCCAAGAGAAACGAAGAGGATGAAGGAAAATTGGAGACTCTTAAACCAAACCTGGCGGCGCCCGGAAATAGAGGCATTCATCCTTCCGCCTTCATCCCTTCCTATACCTCAATCCAGGGCGTGGGCTCTTTGGGAAACGAAAGACTGATTTGAGTGTCCGCGTGAAAAAGCGGAAAGCGTTCCTGCAAAGCAACTTCCGCCGAGATCTTCGCCAGATAAGGATTGTTGGCACGCTGCGAAAGGTGGGCCAGAAGAATGAATTTGGCGACGCCGTCAAAGCCATCCTTGATCCACTCAGCGACGTCTTCGTTTGAAAGATGGCCCAGGCGCGACAGGATTCGCTGTTTGAGTTCCCAGGGATAATGGTCACAAGCCTTCAGCATGTCGCGACTGTGGTTCGACTCAATAACAACTGCGGCGCAACCGCGCAATCGCTCGCTAACGAGTGTCGTGATATGACCAAAATCCATCAGCGTCGCAATCTTCACACCCTGATGAGTGGCCGTAAATCCGAAGTTGTCAACCGCATCGTGCGGAATGGTGAACGGGTGAAAGTCGATTTCCCCGATGCGAAAGTCGCGGCTGGATTCGATCTGCTCAACCCGATCACGCAGCGCGTTGGCACGTTTGCGTGGTTCGTCGTTGCTGACGTTGAAACGTTCGCCGACGTAGGCATCGTGAGTTTTCGCGGAGATGTAAACTGGGCAGTCAACGGTTCGCAGCAACACGCGCAGTCCGCCTGCGTGATCGCCGTGTTCATGAGTGACCAACACGGCGTCCAGCTCTTGCACGTCTTCGCCGACCAGCGTCAGCCGTCTCGCAATTTCTTTTGCGCTCAGTCCCGCATCGACGAGAACACGTGTATCGCCGGCAACGATCAGAACCGCATTCCCCGTTGAGCCGCTGCCAAGAACGGTAAGTTTCATGTTAAGGATGTAAATCCAGGACCAACAACTAAGAAAGGCAGAAACAAAACTTTATCACGCGAACGCAGAATACAGAAGTCAGAAATCAGAAGTCAGAAGTCAGAAATCAGAAGGCAGGATAAATTTGCGCACCTCCTGCCTGCTAATTCTGTTTTTTTGAATTCTGGCTCCTGACTACTGGCATTTCAGATTTGCAACCGCGAGCGATCGACGTTAAAGCCATTCAAATTTCCCAGCGCGCCAAGCGATAATGATTCACTCTTAAAAAAATTGCGCGCGACCCGCTGCAAATCGTCGGGAGTTACCGCCTCGATCTTTTCAATCACTTCGGCGGGTGAAATGCGACGCCCGTGGATAATCTCCTGCCGTGCCAGCCCTCCGGCGCGAGCGCTCGATGATTCAAGACCCAGCAACAGCAAGGACAGCGACTGGTCTTTCACCAGCTTCAGTTCATCAGGCGTAACGCTTTCTTCAACAATCCGCCGCAATTCTTCCAGCGACAAGTCGACCACCTCATCGAGATGCTCGGGCGACGTGCCCGCGTAAATCGTGAACACGCCAACATCCGAAAAAGTGTTACCGCCCGCGCCAACTGAATAGGCCAGACCGCGCTCCTCGCGGATCTTTTGCCACAGCCGGCTCGAGGTGCCGCCGCCGATAACCGACGCGAGCAAACTGGCCGCATATCGCTCGCTGCTTTTCGCATCCGGCCACGGCGCGGCGATCACCAGATGCGCCTGCTCCAGTTCCTTCTGTTCAATCAGGATAGGCGTGGCTGGCACCGGGACCTCTTCGCTCAATGGGAATGATTTGCCATTCCCATTGGGAAAAGATTTGTTGACCAGTTCGACCAGTTGGTCGTGCTCGACGTTTCCCGCCGCTGCCACCACGAGGTTCGATGGCAAGAAATCACTGGCGTGAAAGGCCGCGATGGCGTCGTGATTAAATGACGAAATTGTTTCCCTGGTTCCTTCGATTGGCCGTCCCAGCGGATGATCAGGGAAGTAAGCAGCATTGAAGAGTTCGCCCAACAATTCGTCAGGCGTGTCCTCGACCATCTTCATTTCTTCGAGGATAACTTTCTGTTCGCGTTCCAGATCCTTTTGGTCAAAACGCGGCTGTGCCAGCAGGTCCGCGACCAGATCAAAAGCCTGCGGCAAACTGGTGTCCGCAACCT
>JBDUCB010000278.1:0-6478 GCA_040003695.1 bacterium | reverse complement strand
TCACGAATTCCTTCGAATTTGAAACTTGAAACTTGAAACTCGAAACTTGAAACCATTAAGTCGACCAACCATGCTGTCCGATCAGGGGCACAAAGGCGCAGGCGCCGTGATCTTCTTCCGTCGAACCGCTGGAAGTCTTGATTACTCGAACCAGCCGTTGCGACTCGCGTGTGGTGCCAATGGGAACGACCAGCTTGCCACCAACCTTTAGTTGCGCAACTAACGGCTCAGGAACATTCGGACCACCGGCGGCGACAAGTATTCCGTCATAAGGCGCGTGCGTCGCCCATCCCAACGTGCCGTCAAAACATTTCACGGTGGCGTTGTAGATTCCTAATTGCCTAATGCGAGATTGAGCTTCACGCGCGAGATCTGCGATGCGTTCGATCGAATAAACCTGGCCGGCAATTTTCGCCAGCACCGCGGTCTGGTAACCCGATCCCGCCCCGATTTCCAGCACGCGGCTTTCCTGTTTTAACTCCAGCAACTCCGTCATCCGCGCCACGATGTAGGGCTGCGAGATCGTCTGGCTCGCACTGATTGGCAGAGCATGATCACCGTAAGCACGCGACTGCAGGGCTTCAGGCACAAAGGCGTGGCGCGGAACCGCTCTCATCGCTTCCAGCACCTTCAAATCTTGGATGTGATAGTAGTCGCGAAGTCTTTCGACCATGCGCTCGCGGGGTAAGGAGTAGTCCTGACTTCTGTTCGAGGGCTGTTGACCGGTTGTTTGCACAAACTTTCCGAAAAGCAATTTCTTGAAAACTGCGCCCTAGCTTTTATGAAGCAATTCGGCGTCGTTCAAATAGTTCCAAGTTTCGATTGCGGTGAGCGCGTTATGATCGGTCATGTCGCTCTTCAATGGAGTAACAGAGATGTAACCCTGTTCGATGGCATTGTAGTCAGTGCCATCGGCTGCATTGGTGTTGAAGTACTCTTCGCCGATCCAAAAGTAAGGTTTGCCTCGCGGATCGATATGTTCGCTAATCACCGGCCGCGCGTTTTTGATTCCCTGCCGCGTAACTTTCACGCCTTTAATCTCGCGCGCCGGAAAGTTGATGTTCAATAACGTGCCTTCAGGTAATCCTTCAGTCAGAACTTTTTGCACTGCGGTAACTGCAAACTGCGCCGCTTCGCGAAAATCAAAATTTTCACGCGCAACCAAACTGAACGCCAGACCTGGTACACCGAGAATCGTGGCCTCAAGCGCTCCGGCGACTGTGCCCGAATAGGTAGCATCATCTCCCAGATTGCCGCCATGATTTATGCCCGAAGCGCAGATGTCGGGCATCTCGTCCGCGGAAAGTATTTTGTTGAGTGCGAGGGTGACACAGTCAGTCGGCGTGCCGTCGACCGTCCAATGCCTGGCGTCGATTTGTCTGATCCGCAAGGGTCGTGCAAGGGTGAGACTGTGCGAAGCGCCGCTCATCTCCGAGGCCGGAGCCACAACGAAAACGTCGCCAATTTGCCTCAGCGCTTCTTCCAGTTTGATGAGGCCGTTAGACTGAATGCCGTCGTCGTTCGTGAGTAAGATTCGTGTCATAGCAATCCCACCTGGTGCGCTCATCCTTTCTGCTCACTTTACGGTCGCAACAGCTTTCGCCGTGCGCTGACCTTGAATTTTTCGATAATGCGCGTGGGTGTACGGCTGGTCCAAACTAGTCGCGAGGGGTTGTGCGCATCCGGCCTTTCTTCTTATTGCGTTTGCGCGCCAATGCTGACTTGAGTTTTGCCTTCTGACCTGGAGGGATGAAGAACGCGTGCTTTTTCGCGTCCTTAATGATCTCTTCCGTCATTACTTTGCGTTTGAAACGGCGCAATGCGCTTTCAATCGATTCGCCCTGATTAATAGTAACTATTGCCATTCACTTCTCATCTTTCTGAAAAAAATTCGGCTGCCTTTTTGCAACCTGGCTATTTAACACGCGCAAAACCGTTGCGGTCAAGTAAGCCCGGCTTAACTCGGTGCGGCTTCGGCTTTCTGCTTGCGCCGACGGATTACGTAGTGAACCCCGCGAACATCGCTATTCGCGGGGTTCCTTTTTCCTATCCGGAAAGCAGGAATTAAGCAAGAACCGCTTCCGGCGCTTCCTGTTTCTTGCGGCTCAGACTCTGAATTTGAACTGGCTTATCAGCTTCCTTCACGTCGAGCTGCTTTTTCAAAACGATATCCTGATAAAGCTTGCGCATCATCACCGCTTCCTCATGAGCGGTCTTTGGACCTTCCATCTCGGGCTTGTTGGGCCGCGAAAGGTCAATCGGATTCAAGACCAGATTGTGTGCCTTGTCGTTGAGTTCCACTTCCTTGCCACGAGCAAAGATCTCGTGACGGCCGTGCTCTTCATACCACTTGGCGACGGTCGCATTCTGGTGCATGTTCTCGATGATGTTTCTCCAGCCAATGCCTGTATTGTAAGCGCAGAATGAAATCTCGCCTTCCTGCGTTCCGTACGGAATGATGCACATCTCAGTGCGGCGGAAATCGTAGTTGAACAGATCCTGGAACCACATTCCCGCGATGAAAAGGAAGTTCCAACGATCGGCGCGTCGCTTTGCGATATCGTCTGTCGAACGATCGCCGCTAACCTTGCCGTAATCCTTGCCAGTCAGCCCGAACGACTTGTCAAACTTTTTGAAGAGTTCATACAGCGTAAACTGGGATGGCGATTTGTAAGGGTTGTAGTGCTTGAGAAGAGCCAGACCCATCATCATATTCGACATCCACTTGCCACGCGCTGCATCGGTGATCTTCTGCATGTCTTTCACCAGTCCCGGAATATTCAGGAACTCGGGTACTGGACGCATCTCGCGGGTTTCTTTGTCAACCATCACCGCGGTGCCGACGCCGCAATTCGGGTGGCAGCCGCAGGAGACTTGACCCCATTCAGCTTGCGGTCCGTGAACCAGATCCGCAAAGTCAGCAAACGCTCCCATCAGCGACAGGGGGAACCAATCTCGCGTGGGCTCGGTGATGCCAACCTGATCTTTAACGTCATGGGCCAGATGCGAAAGCGTATAGCGCTGTTGCAGGCGGCGTTGTGGAGTGATCTCTTCGTCTCGTCCCGTAAAAGAAACCGGCTGGAACGAAAGAAAAGCGATCTTCTTTGGATTGTCCAAAGCGAACCGAACGATCGAGCCGACCTGGTCGTTGTTGATTCCATTGACGAGGGTGGTAACGAGCACAATCTCAACGCCTGCTTCATGCAGATTGTTGATGGCGCGCATCTTCACATCGAAAAGATTGCCCACCTGGCGATGGCTATTAGCATCGTTGCCAATGCCATCAAACTGAAGATAGACATAACGCAGACCTGCGGCAGCCGCTTCGCGACAGAAGTCTTTGCTCTTGGCAAACTCGATTCCGTTTGTCGCAGCCTGCACACTATTGTAGCCAACTTTGCGCGCGTACTTAATCGACTCGATGAAGTGCGGCGAAATCGAAGGCTCACCTCCAGAAAACTGCACTGACATCTGACGGCGCGGTTTGATCGAAATCGCGTTATCGAGAATCTCTTTGATCTCTTCCATGCTCAGCTCATGAACAAAGCCAACCTGGTTGGCGTCCATGAAACATGGGTCGCACATCATGTTGCAGCGATTGGTAAGGTCAACCGTCAAGACCGCGCCGCGACCATACTTGATGGTGCTGGTACCATGGTTGTGCAGTTTCTCGTCGTTGTGAGCGTCGATATCGCGACCGGGAAACATCTTTTCGATGTGCGTCAGGAACTTAACGTCGATGGCCATCATGTCTTCGAAGTGCCCGTGAATCGGACAATCCTTAACCATCCAGACTTCGCCATCGCGTTCAATAATTTGGGCCTTAATCTCACCGACCTTTTCATTAATCAAAACGCTCACGTCCTGCTTGCCGCTGATGATTGATTCGCGAGCTTCGATCACGCAGTTTGGGCAGAGCGAGTCGGTCGTGCGCGGCCAGCCAAGTGTCGGCTTGCTCTTCTGCCATGATTTCAGCAGCGGTTTATCCGACCACTTGGGTGTAAATGACGGGTTCGGCTTGTACTTATTAACTGACTGAATAACGTCGTGTATGCCGCCGGCCGCTAAGGTCAGTCCCTTTTCGGCGCGCTTGATTAGTCGCATCTTTTCTCCTCGGAATTCTCCACGTTTGAATAGAATTGCTGTTTGCTAAGGACGGGAAAACACACATCACCTTACCAAAACTCCAAAAACTGTCCGCAATGACCATGCCGCCTATTGGCTGACTTGCCAATTAGTTAAATAATTAGACTTAGCCAGCGGATTGGTCGAAATTTCGCCTTGTGCTTTGGCGCTGGTGTGTATCACTCCGACGCGCAGGGACCGAAGCCGGCGCACAGCGTAGCATTTTGGCCGCTGTTAGCCAAGCGTCTATTTACCAGTTTTCCTCAAGAAAATTTGACGGAGCTTCTAAAGCTTGCCGGCGAAATAACCAATACGCGCGGTAACCTGGTTGGTGGAATTCGAAGTCTCGACCCGGACGCGTCGGAACCGACCATCCTTTTTCGGATTTAGTGGCGCATAGTAAAGCGCGTACTGGTGTCGCAGCTCATCAGCAACCTCGGCATAAGTTTTTTCCAAATCTTTAAAGCTTGCAGGTTTGTATAGCCGGCCGCCTGTTGCAGCAGTGAGCTGTTCCAGATTTTGCTCGCTCGCATCCAACGCCGCGAGACCGAGTCGCAGATCGTCTATGCGAATTTGATTGAAGCGCCTAACGGAGTCACCAGCCGAAAGCAAAAGGGAAAGCTCTTCCTGTTTAGCTTCCCTTTCGATCTGTGTGTTGCTCACCACATAGATAGCAGTTTGAGATTGAAGCGCGGCTCGGAGAGCCGCTGCAAAGGTTGAACCGCGACCACTATCAATGCCATCGGTCAAAACTATTACCGCATGACGCGCTGTAGGACGCGCCAACTGATCTCGTGACGCCAACAGCACGGCGTCGTGAAACCGTGTGAACATCCCCGGCGCTATTCGCTTCAGGGACCGACGCAACTGCGACAGGCTGCGCGTCCAATCCTGGAGTAGCGCCACCCGGTCATCAAATTGGATCAAGCTAATGCGATCGTTGGCGTCAAGGTGTGCAGCAAAACCTTCAGCCGCCAAGCGAAAGTCGTCAAGATTTTTTGCCGCGGACGAAGAAGCATCGATCATTAGCACGACATCAACGGGAACCTGACGAAGGGACAGCTCGCTGAGAGATTGTTCAATTTCATTTTCAAAGACACGAAAGTCTTTACGAGTTAAATCGCTCACCAGCCGGCCCGAACGATCGCGCACGGTTACCGGCAACAACACTTCTGTAGTGCTTACCGAGATAACGTCGTCTGGATCTATCTCTTGCGCGTCCTGTTGTGGAGGGGTTGTTTTGGGCGTGGGCGGATTTTGTGACTGGGCTGTTATGGTAGCCGCCGCGCTGAGGACGACCGACAGCAGCACCAACGAGCGCAACGAAACCGATGTTCTAACCAGCCGCATTGCTGCTAATTGGACCTGGTTCGACTGGAATTAGTTTCACTGGAGCCCGAATCGTCGCGCATCGCAGTTCTCATCGCGACGATGACCGGTTCCGTGACACGGTGCCGCCTAAGCTCATCGACTTTCATGTCTGAAAGATCGAAATCGACCGGCGAACCTTCGATTCGGTTGATGATGGTGCCTTCGGAAAAACCGGCATCGACAAGGTGAATGATCGACTCGTTGTTAAGCGTCGGTGTCTTTTCCAATTTCAGCGATGCGCCGTTCGAGTCAGGCGGTGGCCTGAGGATGCGCACGGTTGCACTTCCCGTCGTTGTGCGCTCGCCCTGGTTCGACCCGCTCATGCCCCTGCCCCGAGTTTCACCACTTGTTCCGGCGCGACCGCCAAAAATGTCAGCCCCGTCATCATGATCCTCGGTTGATTTCTTTCTGATGCCATCCGAATCAGTAAAGCTCAAGTCATCATCTGCAAAAAGAGCATCGCTCTGCGACAGCATGGCGAGCATTATGTTTTCGCCGACACCATTGCGCTTGAGTTCAATCAGGCGATCAGGTTCCAGGTCGAAACGACTCGGACGGCTGTGAATGATAGCGATCACAGTCTTCTCCTTGAAGCCGGCACGCACCAGCTTGATGACTGCGCCGTTGGTCATTGGACCCGAAGGAGACTGGGCCATAGCGGCAGACACCATAAAAAAAAGTAGCGCGACGGCGGCGCATTTAAGAAGAGATTTTGTCATTACGACTTTCATCACCGGGCGAATCTCAATTCCCGACGTTTCCGGTGGTCGCAAGTGTGGCGACCGGCGATGCAGCAACGGATTTTGTGCGACGGTAACGGTAGCTAATCCGCTTCACATAGTCGCGAGTTTCTCGATAAGGCGGAACTCGCCCGCCAAACTTCATTACCGCGCCTTCGCCAGCGTTGTAGCTCGCCAAAACTAAATCAATACGTCCGTTAAACTGTTCGAGCAGTTGCCTTAAATATCGCGTGCCACCAGCG
>JBDUCB010000335.1:0-6486 GCA_040003695.1 bacterium | reverse complement strand
CAGATAGCAAACATGTCATCGCTCTTTAAAAGTAGTTCGCGCACGTCGCCTTCCTGCGTATAGTGTCCGGTCATGACTTTCCACGGTGAAGCAAAAGACACGCGCTGGTAGTCATAACCGAAAGGCTCTCGACTATCGGGTGTCACTTCGGCCGAGAAACCGCGCCAATTCAAATAAGCGCGGACGGGATCAAGCCGAGCTATTTGCGTCGGCGAATTGTCGTCTGAAGTGTCAACCAAAACCTGATCCCAATAGATGCGCATGTTTGTGACGACGCGCACTTCGCGATTGGTGCTCAAGAATTTGCCGGTCAGATCTACCGTCACCGTCTGTGGCCGGCCGACAGGTATGCCGATGTCTTCGATGACCGTGCGCCACTTTCCTTTTTCGTCTTTGACCTGCAACGCGGGCGGCTTCATCTCCTGGCCGCCTTGGGAAGCGGCGACGTTGTCGCTCGACCAGGCATAATCCGTCCAGCCGGTCAGCAGTAATACAATTCTTTCACCTCGGCTCGCCTGATTCTTGTCCAATGTCCAATGTCCAACGTCCAATGTCTTTCCCTTCATACTTCGACTTTGATAATGGACACCTTGAAGGACGTTGGACGTTGGACCTTGGACCTTAGACTTTTCCTGAAGCTTCAAAGTCAAGCTATGCTCCGCCGCATAGCCGCGAATCCGATCGACCTTGAAATCATCGGGCCAGCGCCGATCGATTCGCGAGATTCGATCGAGCACATCATTTCCGTGATCGTCAATCGCACCCAAAGGCGGCCGTGCACCGTGCATCACGAATAACTTAAATGGCTTTGGCGGATCGGACATGCCTTCGTTGGGATAAACCTCGGTGTCGACTGGATGCGCGACCGCCAGAAGCTGCAAGTGATCGACAAATATCGCCTCTTCCAACTCGTTGGTGACTCGGAGCTCGTAACGACCATTTCTTTCCTTTAGTTGATCGCCGCGGATTCGCACGTATTCGTCCGGGTCGGGTTTGTTGTAATGGCCCGGCTCTTCGAGATAACCCATTTCCCCTCCACCCATGAAATCGGTGACGAATTCAAACCGCTCGCCGTTCCACGTGTATAGGTAAGGACATGACGACGGCTTGCGATCGAGTTCGGTGATGTTGAGTGAGATGTAGCCGGGTCGCCCCTTTCCCTTCGCGAATTCTGTCTCAGCCTGCACAATTCCGGCCGGCCAGATCACGCGCACAGCATCCGGCGCTGAACGCTGGCCCAGACCAAAGATCGCATCAGCCGGCGCCGGCGCCGGCGAAGTTGAATAAGTCTCAGTCCTCTGCCACAAACTGCCGGCGCGCATTTCGATCTTCGCTTCGACTGCGCTCTTGTTGCTGATGCGCCCGTGAAGATTCACTGTCACTGAGTAATTTCGATTACCACCGTCGTTGCGCAACACATGCAGGCTGCCACCCGATCCGCGCAGGATCAAATCGACGTCTCCATCACTATCAAGGTCAGCCGAGGCCAATGCCGTCTGACTTGAAAACATTCCGCGCATACCGAAGGTCCCATCGAGTTCTCGGAAAGCGGTGGGTAATGCTTGCTTGCTGACATCGACGAATTCGTTGCCGATATTTCGCCACAAGCGCAGCCCCCCGGTTGTCACCGCCGCGAGATCAAGGAGACCATCGTTGTCGTAGTCCAGGAACTGAGCGGCCATCGCTTGTTTCGCGCCCGCGGGTGCGGGACTTAGCTTGAAATGACTATGACCATCGCTCATGGCAAAGACGGAGCGCGTATCGATGCTCATGAAAAAATCTGTGAACCCATCTTTGTTAACATCACCCGCCGCGGCACACCAAAAGCTGCCCTGACTAGTAAGGCCAACTTCCTTCGCTACGTCGCGAAAAGTACCGTCGCGCATATTGCGAAAAAGGCGCGGCGGATCGGAGCTCGGCAATAAGAAGAGATCGACATCGCGGCGATTATCGAAGTCGGTTGGGATGATTGCAGATACGGATGAAAAGGAATTTGGCGCGGCGACCTTCGCCTCTTCGGTAATATCGGTAAACGTTCCGTTGCCGTTGTTTCGCAACAAAATATTTGTTGGACTGGCAATGAACACGTCCAGATCGCCGTCATGATCCACGTCTACGAAAGCGGCCGACAAGTAAGGCGAGCCTTCCGGCCGCGGCTTTTCAATGCCTGCCTCTTCTGTTCGATCAGAAAAGCGCCCGTTTCCATCATTGTGATAAAGCACAAAACGCTTCTCCGCGAAGCGGGCAACAAACAGATCGGGTTTGCCGTCGTTGTCGTAGTCGCCGGCAACGGCGGCAAAAGCATATTCACTTCCAGCGAGCGACAACCCCGATCCATCGGTTACATCCGTAAATTTTCCGCCGTCGTTGCGCAGCAGTCGCTGCGAACCGGAAGCATCGAAAATGTCCAGATCACCATCACCATCAAAATCAAACAACACAATGGCCTGCGATCGAGCGTGACCTTCCAGCATCGACGATTCAAGACCTGGTTGCGGTTTGCGACTGCTCGCGGGAGGTCGCCAGTCAAGCGGAAGAACAGCTTGAGTTGCGTCGACAAACTTCACATCAGGTGTTTCCCGATTAACCAGCTCAGCCTCCGCCCCGGTCGAAACTACAGCCTCGGCGTAATGGCCGCTCTCCAGATAATTTGTTCCCAGTGTTGTGCCGGCTCCGCTCTGTCTGAATTGCTGAAACTTCTGAATTAGCCGCTGGCCTTCTTCTCTTTTGCCGGTGCGGGTCAGCAGCCGGCCAAGATTGTAGAGCGCCGTTTCGTTGTACGGTTCGGCTTCGATTGCTTTGCGAAAAGCGGCAATCGCTTCCGGATATTTTTTCTCTTGCACGAAGACTTGGCCCACATTGATATTTGAGCCGACGTCGTCAGGATCAACCTTCAGAACTTTTTCAAACTCAGCGTTGGCGTCGTCAAAGCGATTCTGCGCCCGCGCAATCAGACCAAGAATGTAATGTGGTTGCGGTGCGCTCCAATCCTGCGTCAGCGCTTTTTCCGCTTCGCGTTTCGCGGCCGCAATATCGGGCAGGTAATAGAGTGCGATACTGAGATTGATCCGGCCAATCAATAAATCCGGTTTGATCGCGAGTGCGCGCGTGAATGACTCGACGGCTTCTTTGGCTTTGTATTGCTCCAGAAATGCCGCGCCAAGATTGTTGGCGCGGTACGCCGCCTCGCGTTTCTCAAATGCGGATTGATCAGCGGAAGCATTGGCCGTCGTTGCTTCCGATTGGTCAATTACGGTCGTGACGCTCAAGGCTAATAACAGGAAGGAGAGAAGCAAAGCCAGGCGGACGAGAGAAGTGTTCATTTTTACTTAGGTTGCCATGAATCGAGGAAAATACTCTGTCAGACTTCATTCACTATCTGGCGTTTATAGTTACATAGTCTTTCCCGCTGTAAAGTCGGAGGCCATCAGCCGCACTGGTCATCATCAACGGGCGTGGCCTTTTCAACGCGCTGTCTTTCGTAGTAGCAACCGAGAAGATTTGATTGCCGGCCAAATCCAGGATCTGCATTTTCCCATCATTACTGAAACCAAATCCGTAGGCGCCGGTGCCCAGGTCGGATCCATTAATCCTGATCGGCGAATCAGTAATAACGAACCCTTCATATTTTGCCCGCACATCGGCCGCATATCCGGAAGTATCGACCAATCCGGCAATGACGTAACGCTGACCGCCAAAACGCGCCGCCGCGGCATTGCGCATCTGGGTCGGCGCGCTTAAACCCTGGAAATAAAATCCAGGCGGCACGACTCGCGTCAACTCGGCGCCTGCCAGCACGGTCACCCGTTCCTGAGCTCCAACAATCACAGAGTAAGAACAAGCAATGAAGAGCACCATCAGTCCTGCGACAAAAGTCCAGCTTAATTTTCCCATGAGAAGTTCTCCGGTTAATCTTGGATTTACAGAGCGAGTAATTATCTTACATTTTTCCGGGAAAGAGGAATTCATTATCTGTTCGACGCGGTCCGCTTAGTCATTCACATAATTCCAGGCGAGCTGTCTCGACACTTTCACATTCCGTGAGAGTAATGTATTTATATTTGACCAATCACATTCAAACTTTGGGTAGAAGCGATGGAAACGATTGTGGCTTGAGATATGAGAAGAGTGATTCGCGTTGGCGTACTGACAGGCGGAGGCGATGCTCCCGGATTGAACCCCGCAATAAAGGGTCTCGTGTATCGAGGCTCTGAACTCGGCCTCGAGGTCGTCGGTTTATTTGATGGCTGGAGAAGCTTGTTGAATCCCCTGCCGGAGGTTTTGGCGCTCAACCGTGAAACCGTGCGCCGTTGGGACCGCGATGGCGGGACCAATCTTGGTTCTTCGCGAACGAATCCGTTTAGGCAGTTAACCGAAGACGGGAATACCCAGGATCGATCCGCAGAGGTAATTGAGAATATTAAGAAGCTCGAGCTGGATGCAGTCGTCATCTGTGGCGGCGAGGATACGCTCGACGTCGCAGCCAAGCTCGCGCAACGTGGAGCGCAGGTTGTCGGGATTCCCAAGACTATAGATAAAGACCTGGCGGGCACCGACTATACTCTCGGGTTCGATACCGCTCTGCGCAACGTGTCCGAAGTAATCGAACGATCACGCACGCCGGCCGGTTCGCATGGTTGGGTGCAAATTATCGAAGTCATGGGCCGTCACGCTGGACACCTGGCTTTGTGGTCCGGCGTCGCCGGCCAGTCGTATCTGATCCTGATCCCGGAACATCCCTTTCGTTACGAGCGGGTTTTTCATCTGCTGAAGAATCGGCTGGGCGAGCCCGGACTCACCAGAGGGCCTTCGCAGCGGCCACGGTATGCAGTTATCGTTGTGGCCGAAGGAGCACGCGCCGAGGATGGCGAGATGATCACGATTGACGATCGTCACGACGCCTTCGGACACGCACGTCTCGGTGGCATCGGGGAAGTACTCGCGCGCAGAATTGCAGGCGGAACGCCATACGAATCTCGTGCGGTAATGTTGGGCCACCCTCAGCGCGGCGGCCCGCCGAGCGCAGTCGATCGCATCATGGGATTGCTCTTTGGCGCCCGCGCCGCCGAAGCCGTGGCCAACAATCAGTTTGGAAAGATGGTCTCGGCGCGCGGGATTGCACCGGCATCTGAATTATCGCTGGTCGACATTTCTGAGGTGTCGGGAAAGATTCAACGAGTGGACGTCGATCGCTATTATGATACCGAGCGTTACCATCTCAAAAATATCGGCATGTGAGTTCTTTAGCCGCAACACTTCGCGCGTCCATATAGATTGGTAGGCGCGTGGGGCTTTGAACCCCAGACCCCTACCGTGTCAACGCCGTCTCCGGTCACCTCGTAAAGCGCGTAATCGTTCTGAAGTCCGTAAACATTCACTTGAAGCGGCTAGAGAAGTCCCGCTCACGCTTGTATGAATTGCTTAAGTTTCAAACGTCGTCTGCCAAAGGTCTGCCAAGTGAGGGACATCGCGACCTACGAGTCAATCTTCGGCTCCTCATAGCCTCTCAAGCCTCGTCATTACTTTCGCTTCACGACAACTGCGGCCATGAGGACTTAAGGTCACCATTGTTCGATGCCCTGCAGTCGCGGTGTTGCCGACTGTGAAACAAACCATCGGGGAGTACAACGCGTTACCGTATCCTGGGAGCTAGGCGCGGGTTCTCATGAAGCCACCGTAACTACCTCGCCAACGAGAGATCTAATCGTCCCAGTTCTCTCCTTGAATCGACTTGTGGAGCGTCGACGAACAAGGCTGGTTTCGTCTAGTAATTCGGCAAACAGTGTGATCTTCCCCACCGGATAAGACGCTGAAGTATTTGAAGCCGGACAACATTTTTGGTAGGCCCAGGCGATCGCGGCTAATGTCATGGCGGTATCAGAAGTTGAACTTCAGGCCGAACTGGATCTCGCGCGGTCCTCGCGTCCCAATAATCCGACCAAAGGTTGGGTTGAGGGGTTTACCAAAGTTCTCGTCGCCAGCGAGGTTGTTTAGACTGAGGTTGGAGTCAACTCCATTGAAATTTGGATGGTTGAACGCATTGAACATCTCCGCGCGAAACTGAAGGCTATAATGATCGCGTAGTCTCCAGTTCTTTACCACCGAGAGATCAAAGTTCTTAGTGCCGGGCCCGCGGATGGAGCCGCGACCAAGGCTGCCGAATTTCCCGACGTCAGGTAACGAAAATGCCGCCGGGTTGAGATACAGCAGGCGATCGACAGGGTTGTGGAGGTAAATGGGCACGCCGAGAACAAGGTCGGGCCGCTGGCCGATATTACCGCAGCAGGTGGATACGCCGGCAGTGTTGGCCCCCGATGTCACGTCAAGCGGTGTGCCGCCCAGGAAAGAGGCGATCCCATTGAGCTGCCAGTCTCCCAGCATGTGACTCGCCACCGTGCCCCACCTCTTGAACGATGGCAACACGTACACGGCGTTGGCGACAAACATCTGCCTGCGGTCAAGGTCTGCGTCGCCATGGTCCAGATT
>JBDUCB010000259.1:0-6503 GCA_040003695.1 bacterium | reverse complement strand
GCCATTAGAAGGTGTCATGCCATCCTGAGAGCAATTCAAGGCGCAGCAAAGTCGAGCGGTGGTTACCTGCGGCGTTTGGTTCTTCATCAAAGCGGCTTTACAGCAATCCATGTCGCCCATCGGTCCGCCCATGGGACACGACTGCTCATTAGAATGCATGGGCATGCCAAACGCACCGCCGCCTAGAACCAGCAAAAGAACCAGAGATGTTAGCCGCGTCTTCATCGCCACCCACTGTATTGAAAACATTGAATTGATGTCAAGCTCGATGACGGGTAAGTATCATGATTCGCCTCAACCTGAGGTTGCAGAACGTTACACCTGAGCATCGTGTAGCGGCATCCGACAAACGAGCGCGCGCCTACGGGTCGGCAAACAAGTTATAGACAAAAGATCTGCTCATCTCGCGACGCGCACTAAGTTCCCGTGACAAGGGAAAGTGGCGGCGCTATAGTTCTCCAACTTCACAACTGAGACCACTAGTGATACGGGTTTTAGTATTCGCGGTGGTTTTGTATCTTCGTTTGGCAGATAGGAGGACTGAAATGCGACGGACCATAGCTCTTCTGTTTTTGCTTACCTGCGCACTTTTCTTGGCTGGTTGTACGACAACTGACAATTCAAATACCGGCAACGCGAACGTCACGGTAACTCCGGCTAACGCCAACACAATCACAGTGAACACAAACAAGGCGAATGCGAACATGCCCGCAAACATGAACATGAACGCCAATGAGCACATGAACATGGGCAATAAGAACGCAAAAGCTAAGAAGACCCCCTAGTTGGTTCTTAGTTGGCCCACAGACTCTACCTGGCGCGCCGCCGCTTTTTACTATCCCAATTGCACTTGGCGAAGAAAAGCCGTCGACAAATACGGAGTCCGACTTTAATAAAGAAGCAGAAAGGGAGAGGCAGAGGATGGCGTAGTTGATCGGATTTGTATCGAAAGGAGTGACCATGAAACGCTGTCGACGATGCGATCTTAATTTTCCAGACACTCTAAAGATCTGCGAATCGTGCGGAGGCCCCTTGGTCGAAGTGGCTGCTCTGCGATGCCCTGCTTGTGGGGAGACCGCGCAGCCAGGATGGAAATTCTGCGTTAAGTGCCAAGCGCCGCTGCCGTCATCAGCAACTAGTGACTTTTCGAATGCAGCGAAGCGGCCAGATCCACCGCCGACTCTACCATTCACGTCTCCGAGGCCAAGTCCCGATGTAGCGCTGCCAGAAGAGGAAACGCAAACAGTAACTCCATCGCCGCAAGCCATGATTAACACACCACAAATTCGTGTTCGTTGCCGCTCGTGCAAGAAATTGGTCGATGAAGATGCTGTGTTCTGCAAATTCTGTGGCGCGAATATGTTCGAGGATACTGCACCGTTGCGAACCCCGCCGGCGCAAGCTACGCCACTGCCACAACCTACAACACCGCGGGACATCGGCTCTCAAGAATCGTACGCAGCGTCCCCTCCCTATCAAGAAACTTACAGAGGAGTGCCACCGCCGCCTGCGTCTCAACCCGGCCACGATAGGACGCCTCCTTCACTTACGATGCTGTCAGGCTATGGCAGCACTGGGGATACTTCACCAGCATATTTTCGCTGGTGGCACGGGCTGATCATACTGATGCTCTTATTGCTATTCGTTGGTGTACTGGGAGGCGCTTGGTGGTGGTGGTCCAACCGCAGTTCAACGGAACAGTCTCAGCAGCAGCAACCCAACGTCAATCCAACTCAGCCCGCGAACAACCCTCCCGGGCCTTCGTCAACTTCAACAGCGCCACCCTCTCGGTTGACTACAGCGTCGGCTGCGGACGATGAACTGAAGCGGCTTCGTGAGTGGCGAATCCGTGCTAACCCCTCAGCCACCAATCAGATCATCGCAGCCTTTGACGGAGCGGAAAAGAATTACCCGACTGATTACCGCTTTCCGTACGAAAGGGCGAAACTCTCTATCAAAGGGACCATTTCTCATCATGAAGCCTTCGAGCCGCTGTTTCGTGCCGCTGAGAAAGCCATAGATAGTGGCAAAGAGCAGGAGATGTTGGATAGTTTGACGACCGACAAGGATGATGATTTTTACAAGCTTTCTCGCGGCCATCATGAGTGGGAAGTGCTTGAGCAGGGATTACGCAATAAAGATAAAGCAGAGCTTCGAGTGCACGTTCATTGAATTGATCGAGATCTATGCTTTTCTGGTCTTGCTTACGTTCGCAGTTTTCGGGCACGAACGAGCCTGGGGATATGAACATGGGCAACAAAAACACAAAGGCCAAGAAGATCCTTCCTTAGTTCTTTGATAGAGTTTTGCCTGGCGCGTGGCGCACTTGCCGCGTCTGTAAATGGTTCTTCCGGTTAACCACTTCTAAGGTGCAGACGCTGCCACTAGAATCTTAGCGACACCCTTCCCAAGCACGCTGCTTCTAACCGGCACCAAACCCGCCTCCTCTAATTGTTTCTCCATTCCCTGTCGAATGAAATCCAAGGCGCTACTTGGTTCAACGGTCGTCAAAAATGCATCTAGTGCCCATCGGAGAAATGCACTATCAGGCTCCGCCCAATCGAAAACACCCACCAGGCCGCCTGGCTTCAGAGCAGTGCGAGCCAGATTCAATGTAACGAGGCGACCATCGGCTTCCATGTGATGAAGAACGAACGCGATAAGAACGCGGTCAAACTTCTGAACAGATCTGAACTTTAATATGTCCGAGCGAACAAATGTCGCCTGCGGTGCATGTCGGCGCGCGCGCCGAAGCATCGCTTGGGATTGGTCGACCGCAACAACATTCGCGCCACGCTTAATTAATGTTCCCGTCAAGCCGCCTGTTCCGCAACCAAGTTCCAGAACTGTGCCTCCCGCTTCAACTTTTAATGCGTCAACCGTTTCTTCGCGCAAGACATCAACGCCGCCAAGCGGAAAAAAGACGGCCCGGCTGCCAACATCGTAAATGATGGCGCCGAGCCGATCATAAAGACTCGGCTCGCCGTCATGTTTATTCACAGCTTCTCTGCTTCTGCGGCCCACTCCGGTTTGAATCGAAAAAAGCTAGGCCTTCGACTCAAACGGCCTCTATCGCAGTTACATGGATTGTCTTGCCCGTTCTGTGCCCTGTTATTTTTACTTTTTGGCCGGCGAACTCACGAGCCTTTTCTTGTCCCGTCTTGTCGAGTTGGTAGACACGTTTGTGGTCGCGATCAGCCAGCACGAACTTGCCGTTCTTCACACACATGAGCGTGCACGATTTGTCGTCTCCCATGCCGGCCATATGTTTCAGACCGCAATGGTTGTCGCTGATATAGCCGACCACTGAGGTTTCGGGACGTGTCTTACTATTGCTGTTCTGTGCAGTGGTTGTCATTGAAATTGCCAGAATCGCAGATAGTGTCAGTAGCAATGAAGCTGATTTAACAAAACGCATTTTTATTCTCCTCATTTCTGTGTTTAGTTTCCGGGAGAGTTTCCAAACAGTGCTTGCGCCTCACGGCTTTGGCGCCGGAGTGGGCGACGCGGCGGGCGCGCGACGTGGCGCGCTTGAATGCCAATGCACAATGCGCCACTGACTATCGCGCTTTTCGAGAATTGCTGTTCCCAGCCCGCCACCGTCGACGTGCCTTTGTTTTCCGTTTTCCAAGACGTCTGCAGCGATTGTGTATTTCAGCGTGGCCCACGCCGTCTTGCCCGCAAGATGAATCTTGATGTCGCTGAAAGCGTATTTCGTGTTTTTCATCTCGCCCATTTCGGGAACGAGATGATTGCCCCGGTAGTCGGCCCAGCCGTAATTAGCGTGGCCGCTCTCGAAGACCGTTAACGACTCATCGTTGACCCAGACCTTTGTTGCCTCGGCGATATCGTTCTTTTCGAAACTGGATGCGCTCTTGAGTAATGCTTCACGCACAGCTGCCTCATCATTGCTCTGCGCTCCTGCGGTTTGCTTCTGTGTTAGGCCTACCGTTGCGACCACTGTGAATGCCACAATTGCGAGCCAACTCCCACGCAACAAAAATCCTTTGCTGGATTTCAAAGTTTTGTCTCCTCTCCCGTAGTTTGCATTTCCTATTTTGTTTAGACCTGGGCCCCCTCCAATTGTCCGGGGCCGCTCTTCCGTTTAGTACCGAACAGCAATAAAGATCGCCACGCATAGATCAAATGCCGCGCAAATCGGCGGAAACCAACTGACAACGCGCGTTTCGATTCGCTTTGTGTGATGACCCCAATCCCACATCCCATGCAAAAAATATCCGCCAACCAGCCAGCGCGAAGACTGCCATACGGCAAGACATGCACACGCGAGAAAGATCATAGACACTAAAACCTCTATCCTCATCCAGAAACGCCGCCCATCCGACAGTGCTGCGCCCGGGTAAACACAAGCTGTGTAGGCAAGAAAAAGCGCAAAGAACTGGATCGATATGACCGCAGTTGTCCAGTGCAGGATGAAGATTGCCAACAACGCGAGCACAAGGCCGATAGCAATCAGCGTGATATTCATCGCTCTGGTTTCCTCCCGCTTGCCTCAGTGCTGACCATGCGTGCTGCTCATCTCCATCTTGCCCGGTCTGAAGCGAAGAAATAATTTCCACGACACCGGATTGCTTCCATAAAGCTGATCGAGCACAGCCGGTTTTGAATAGAACGTTAGATCGCTGCCGATGGCCATGGTTAACTTTTCACTCGTAAACACATCGCGCGCTCCGCCAAACGTATGCGCGCCGATGCGGAAACTCGGATGATCGTCGGTGATTCCCAGTAGTGCGCGATCAGATGGGCGCAACAATTCGTTCTTGTCTACCAACTCCAGGCGCGTGTAGAGATAATTTTTGTCCAGAAAGTTAACCGTCGACTCGAATGTGTAGCCATTCAGGTTGTGCACCTCGCCGGGACTACTCGTATGATTTCGCCCCCAAATGAAAGCAAAAGCCCAGTTGCCATGCTTAAATGGTTTGTTGTATTGAAGCGACGCCGTAGCACGCCGAATATCCGTGGTCGGTTCGGATGCTTCCGGACTGCGCAGAAAACCGTAGCTTACCTGCATGGTCCAGTTGGAATTCGGCATGATCGAAAGTCGTGCTGAGCGCGAGTTCCACTTATGCGCATCAAAGTTGTAACGATTTTCATCCGGCTCGCGACCATTAAAGACTGAGCCTTCAAGCTTCAGCCAGCGATAGGTGAAGCCGGTCGTCAACACGCCAAATGAGATATGAGTTGAGTCCTGCAAGTGATGTGCGAGCGTCGCCGACGGGTTTTCCGATGCAGACATGCGGTGCATGAAGGCGACTGGTCCCAGAGCCGGCTCACCCGGATAACCAAAATATGTGAACCAGGTTCCACGCTCACCAAGCGGATGCGTGTATTGCGCTGACAACTCCATGAACAAATCGTGCGGATGTTGTCGATCGATCAGCGGTTGACCTTTGTAAGTCTCGCCGGTTTGAAAAAGAAGTGGCGAGCCTCCCGGTGGAAAAGTAAAAGGCTCAAAGCTAAACATGCCGCGTAGCTGTAAAGTTCCCTTGCCGAGTTTGTGATATGCCATCGGCATAAACCAGTTTGCAGATTCAAACTTTGTCACGCCCCTGGGACCACCTTGCGAGTTAACACCGATGAAGGCGTTGTAATGAAACATCAGCAGCCAGTCGCCCGACTGTTTATGGATCATGTGCATCGGACCCGAGGACGGTTGCCATGAAGTGCCTGAACCCATCGCGCCCATTGACATGATGTTGGTAACACTGGAGCCGACGCGGATTCCCATGTCATTTTCCATCATGACCATTAGCGGCCCCATATTCATCGAACCCGCGCCGGACATGTCCATGCCTTTCATTGAATCGTTGGCGGGCTGATTCTTGTTTGGAGTGCCCATGTTCATGTTGCCCATGGCCGAAGGCTCAGTGCCGTGAGTATGCGCTTGACCAGACGAAGGACTGGCTGAAGGCATCGGCATGTCCATGTGCTGCGTCGCACCCGGAGATGCTGTCGGCGGTGCGGGCATGTTCATTCCCGGCATGTCGGTGTGCTGCGTCCCGCCCAGAGATGCTGCCGGCGATGGGGGCATGTTCATTCCCGGCATGTCGGTGTGCTGCGTCGCGCCGGGAGATGCTGCCGGCGATGCAGGCATGTTCATCCCCGGCATATTCATTCCGGGCTTATGCGTATGCGGCGTTGCGGAGTGAGTAGCCGATGGAGACTGCGCAGGCTTATTCATCCCCGGCATATTCATTCCAGGCATGTTCATCATTTGGTGTGTCTTTTGCGCGCGACGACGTCTCTTTTGAGCCTTCCGTTTCCTTTGCGCTGGTTTCTTTGTCGTCGCTGACTTCTTCTTTGGTGTCATCTTGGACATCTTCATGCCTGGCATGTCGTGGCCTTCGTGTTGTGCAAGAATGCTGTGGTCCAGCGAAAACGAGAAGACCAAGACGGCCCACAGAATTAGGTTATGCCGCTTCGTTAAGAATCTAATCATAGAACCTCTGTCTTTACTGTCGCCCCTCCGGGGCTCAAGAAAA
>JBDUCB010000338.1:0-6513 GCA_040003695.1 bacterium | reverse complement strand
ATCACATTACGGAAGTTATACCTTCCATCAGCGAAAAAGATGTGAGACGGACGGCATTTGCTCACTTGGCGAATATTGTCAGCTTCATGACGTTGTCGTTTTACTTCATCAATAATCACTTACTACCGCCCGAGAATGAGTGGTGGAGCAAGCCTCCGCAACAGTCGCTATACGGCTCATACGATGTCTATAACCGAAGCATTGCGGCAAACAGCTTCAACAACGCATTTTCAAAGTACACAGTAATGCACAAGTTGTTCGGCGAGTTAGAAAGCACCTTTCGACAACTATTGCGAAAGCTTGATCCCTCGGCTGCGAATAATGCCACCGAACGCATTACGTCTGTGTTTAAGATATTGTGCGCAACCATAGGTGATAAGCCTGCTGAGTCGAACGAGCTGCTAAAGCTGTTACGTTTAAGTCGAAACACAATTCATAACAATGGCGTGTTTTACTCGAAAAAGCAGACCGACGATGAGGTAACTTACAAAGGCAAGACATATCAATTCAAGCACGGGAAACCGATCAGTTTCGTAAATTGGGAATTCCTGATTGATCGCGTGGATGATGCGCGACAATTGCTCCGAGCGGTTATTACCAATCCAAACATTATCGCAATTGAAGACGAGATTCCCGATATGTTTGCTGAGAACAGAACGAAGGTTGCGGCTCCGTAGCAACCGCAGCGAAGTTCACACTCCCGCCCCCGCTGCATCACTTGTTGTTGAGTTCCGCTTTTCAATCGACAGGTATTCGCGTGTTCTGTACCCCAAATAAATCTGGCGTGGCCGCGCGATCTTCTGGTCCTTGTCTTCCAGCATCTCAACCCATTGCGCTAGCCAGCCTGATGTGCGCGGAATAGCGAACAACACCGGAAACATGTCGACCGGAAACTTCATTGCCCGGTAAATAATCCCGGAATAAAAATCAACGTTTGGATACAAGCGACGCTTCACGAAATATTCATCTTCCAACGCAATGCGTTCCAGCTCCAACGCAAGTTCCAGCATTGGATCTTTGCCAGTTACTTCAAAAACTTCATCCGCAACCTGTTTGATTATGCGGGCGCGGGGATCGTAGTTTTTGTAAACGCGATGGCCGAAACCCATCAAGCGAAACTCGCCGGCCTTCACACGTTTAATGTAATCGGGAACTTTATCTTTCGAACCAATCTCACTAAGCATGCGCAAGACCATCTCGTTGGCGCCGCCGTGCAATGGTCCATAAAGCGCCGCGGCTGCGCCCGCCAAAGACGAAAACGGATCTGTCTGCGCGCTGCCAATGCTGCGCATCGCGTTCGTGCTGCAATTCTGTTCGTGATCAGCATGCAGAATAAAGAGGACTGACAACGCGCGCTCAAGTACCGGGTTCGGTTTGTACTTCAGCTCCGTCGTCTTGAACATCATGTTAAGAAAATTGCCTTCGTATCCAAGATCGTTATCAGGATAGGCGTACTGCATGCCAATGCGATGACGATAAGCAAAGGCGGCAATCGTCGGTACCTTTGCTACGAGCCGGTAAATTTGTTTGCGCCGGCATTCGACATCAAAAATATTCTTGGCATCGGGATAAAAAGTGGACAGCGCGCCCAGTGTTGCTTCAAACATGCCCATCGGATGCGCGTTGTAATGAAAGCCGTCCATCACCGTCTTGATGTTTTCGTTGATGAAGGTGTGATAGGTGATGTTGTGAATCCAGGCCTTCAGTTGCTTTTCAACTGGCAGTTCACCATGGAGCAGCAGGTACGCGACTTCGAGATAGGTGCTTTTCTCTGCCAGTTGATCGATCGGATAACCGCGATACTCAAGGATGCCCTTGTCGCCATCGATGAACGTGATCCGGCTTTTGCATGAAGCCGTATTCATAAAGGCCGGATCGTAAGTCATCAAACCAAAATCGTCGTCCGACGTTTTGATCTGGCGCAGATCTATTGCCTTGATAGTGTCGTTCTCGATGGGAACTTCATACTGTTTTCCGGTGCGATTGTCGGTGATGGTCAGCGTATTCGCGCTCATCGGTAGTCTCTCCTGGGTTGATTCGCGTTGGAAAAAGCAGATTAACTCCGGTGCACGAACTAAGCAACCGCCATCGCTGCCAGTAGTATCCGAATATAAAAGAATTGGTAAACGATCCACTAAATCACACTAAGCAACACTAAATTTCTTTCGTGAACTTTCGTGTATTTCGTGGATCGTTCTTACCGACTGGAGGAGGGAGGATCTGGCGAGTAATTTGTTTCGCAAAAAAACAAAAGGGCTCGCAAATAATTGCGAACCCTTTAGTCGTCCAGAGGCTTTTGAGGTCTATTTGCGACTTCTTTTGATTTCCCGCTCAGCCTGCTTCTTTGCCTCGTTCGCTTCATGCGAGCTCAGACCAAGATCCTGAAGCGTGCTGCCAATGCTTTTACCCGAGGCTAATCCAGCCAGGATCGCATCTCTAGTAATGCCCGGGAATCGCGTGCCCAGGTTTTGTGACAACCGCGTGGCGGCGACGTACTGACCAAACTTGAGATTTGGGTTCGTCACCAGCGCTGCCTGATATCCGGCCCGGAGATCGTTTGCATTCGTATGTAAGCTGTCCGCAATGCCCGGATGATTTCGCAGGTCCCTCTCGCCGCGATTCAGATTGTCGCTGGCAATGCGGGCCCGTTCTATTCCGGCATCGGATCTACCGTTCGAGCGATCAGACGCATTTTCCCGTCCGTCGTCTGAGCGCCCATTTGATCGAGACGAGGCGTTTCCTAAACCCCGATCCACTCCAACTCCTGGCGGTGGTCCGCCGGCGCTACCCGCGCCAGATCCAGCGCCGCCGCCAACACCGCCACCTCGGCCTCTGCCCTGGGCAAAGACTGACATAGTCAAACTGATAACAAACAAGGCTGTCAGCAGCGTGTAAATAATTCCGTGCAATCGTCTGTTCTTCATAGTTACTCCTTGAAAGCTTTTTATTGTTGTGTGTCAAAGTGTGCGTCAAAAGAGCTAGGGACAAGAGGAGAGATGCAAATTGTACTACGAAGGTAGGCATTGTGCCGCTTCGAGATGAAATCACAAAGAGAATGCAACGCTTTAGCTAATATGGGGGTGACCAATGATGCTGAATCACTTGATGCCCAATAATTCGACCTCAAAGATTAACGTCGCGTTTGGCGGGATCGCAGGTGGGGAACCGCGCAATCCATAACCAAGATTTGCAGGAATGGTCAAACGTCGTCTGCCGCCGACCTTCATCGTCATCAAACCTTCGTCCCAGCCTTTGATGACACTGCCCGTACCGATGCGAAACTCAAAAGGCCTGCCGTGATCGTATGAGCTGTCGAATTTCGTCCCGTTTTCCAACGTGCCGGTGTAGTTGACGGAGACAGTCTGACCGGTGTGCGGCGATGGTCCGGTTCCTTCGGCTAAATCGACGTACTTCAATCCCGATCCGGTGGTGACTTCAGTACTGCTTGTCTTGCTGCGATGCGTGACCAGATAAGCTATTGCCGAGGCCGCGAGCGCGAGCACGATCACAATGGCGATAATTCGCATCTGACGGTTGCGACCTGCGGGTGTGGCTGAAGTATTCGCGGCGGAATAGGGTCCTCTCGGTCGTTTCTTCGCCTTGGTGGTTTTTCGATGTCGACTTTGCGGCAAGTGTTCGATTCTCCTGAGGGTATTGGTCTGTTATTTATAGCTGGTTTCACACGCAGGTTCAATTCCGGCCACCTGTTTTCAGCAGTCATTGCTTTGGTTTTTATTTAATTGCGGCTCTTTTCATCTCCCGGGAATCGATATAAGATGAGGCCCTTGCCGAGACCCGATAATTTGTCTTGCTGCTGAGTGCCTTAGTTTCGTTAACGAAAGTTTTTCTTCGGTGAACGACGACTCTAACCCGGCCCGTCTAACAAAAGACGGCGCCTCTTAATTTCAAGGAGTGATCGATGAATACAAGGATGCGATTTTCAATTCTTTTGGGACTTGCGTTAATTGTCATGGCACTCAGTGCCTCGCCACGCTTGCGGCCAGTTTCTGCTCAAACTAGCGCGCATGATCCGACCTGGTGGGATAAATACCAATTCATCCTTAACAATGGTTCTGATGGCAGCCTCAGTACGACTAGTTCAGTCAGCTTCGGCAGCAACGTTGACGTTTCAAATGAGTGCGGGCCACAGAGCGAAACTTTCATTACGCTTGACCCTAACAAACCCAAGGTGCTGGCCGCGGGATCGAATGAAATCTTTCGGCTGCCGATGCGTGGCTATTTCAGTACAAACGGGGGAACGAGTTGGGGCGGAGTAGATCTTCCTCTGCCGCCGGCGAAATCTAAGAGTGGGATCGATTTCGGATCCGACCCAACGCTCGCTTTCGACAGTCGCGGCAATCTCTTTTATGGCTACATCGTGGTTTTTTTCGCGAAAGGGAACGGCATCAACGGTACGCAAATGGCCGTGGCACGCTCCACCGATGGCGGCAAAACGTACCCGACCGTGAGCTTCTTCGACTTTGAGAACGGGACGAACCACTTTAACGACAAGCCGATGATCACGGCCGACCAAAATACCGGCAGTCCGTCTCGAGATAATGTTTACATTGCCTGGGATGCAGCCTCGGGCGGCTCGATAGGCGGCGGCGTTCGCGTCGCGACTTCCACGGATCACGGTGCGAGCTTCTCTACCAGGCGCGTGGATGATCCGTCTGGCCCAGGCCGCTCAATTGGGGCGTCGCCGGCTGTCGGACCAAACGGTGAAGTCTATGTTGCCTGGAACGATTACGTAGCCAATGCCATCATATTTAATCGGTCCTTCGATGGCGGAAATAGCTGGGGAACGCCGGTCACGATCTCGCCGAAAACTCTTCCGTTTGATATTCGCATTCCCGCGGAGTCTTTCCGCGGGGCCCTGGTATATCCCGCGTTAGGGGTTGATAGTTCGACTGGCATTCATCGCGGCAGGATCTATTGCAGTTGGATGGATCTGACAGTGGCGAATGTTACCGACATTTTCATCTCGTATTCCGACAACGATGGCGCGACCTGGTCGCCTGCTGTTCCGGTTACAGATCAGTTTGTCTTTGCAGTGGATCGATTCAACCACTGGATGTCGGTTGATCCAATAACTGGAAATGTTGATGTCGCATTCTATGACACGCGAAACGACACCACTGGAGCGCGCTATCAAACAGATTATTATCTGGCGCGTTCGACCGATGGCGGCCTGAGCTGGAGTACTCCTGATGTTCGTGCCAGCAGCGCCAGCTCAAACGAGCATGACTGCAATGGCATCTTCCCCTGCCAGGGAATTAACTACGGCAACCAGCAGGGAGACTATGAAGGCCTCGTCTCTTACGGCGGGGTCGCATATCCTATTTGGACTGACAGCCGCAGGCAGTTGGATACGGCCACCGGTTGCAGCCGTCCTTATTTGATGGAAGAGGTGTTCATTACAAAGTTGAAGTGACCAGGATGAGCGATGAGAAGTATTCGCTCTTTAGTTCAAGAGCTGGAAGTTGATTTGAAAAGGGTACCGGCGGCGGTACCCTTTTTCTATGAGACGAGAGCGTTTATTTGTTTCCAGCGAAGTCAGCTCTGTGTCTTCGATTCAGCAGAGGTTGTTTCCGCAGTAATCATTCGGGTCAAATGGATATTGCCGTTGATACCGTGGGCGTTGATTGAGTTTTCGCCGCTGCCAATCTGCGCGCTGTAACTTCCGTGCCTGTTCTTATCGACCGGCACATTGGGCAAATCAGAAACTACGTTTCCATTCATACCGTGCGCTTCAAGCGTAGCGTTAACATTGTCATTGACGCGCAACTCGATATTTCCGTTGATGCCGCTGATGTTCACACCGCCTTTGTCGATCTGGCTCAAGCCGACTGCGATGTTGCCGTTGATTCCTTTGAAGGTGGCTGCGCCCGACGCCTGCGCAATATCAACTTTTCCGTTCACGCCCTTCACCTCGACGGCGCCGTCGATCTCTCCGGCGATAACCGAGCCATTGATCCCCCTAGCCACCAATGACACTGCTCTTGGCAAACGCAAAGTGACTCGTTCCGAAGGCTTTGAGCCAAAGATGCGCGTAAAGAAACTGGTATCCGCGTTGTCAGCGCGAACTGTGAGACTGTCAGCCGTGGCATCAATCGTCACTTTGCGTCGGCTCAAAACTTCCTGACTATTTCCAACCCGTTCAACATAAACCTCGGCGGTCCTACTGTCTGAAGTTTCAATCTTCACGCCGCCATTAATTCCCGTAACCTCAACGCGCGCGCCCGGTGAAAGATCGTAAGACTTGCGAATCTCTTCACGGGCCTCGCCGGACGATTTATCGCCATCGACCACCTGCGACCAGTTGCGAATGCCGCCGCTTGTGCTCGTGCGCGAGCGCACAATGCCTGCAATTCCGGCAATTGCGACCAGCAATACCACCACAATTACTTTTTTCATTTGGATTCTCCGTCAACTACAAGCATTTCCTGAGACTTCTAACGATTTGAGAACCGATTAGGTTCAGTCTGAATCACTTTTTTACTCCGAATCTTC
>JBDUCB010000219.1:0-1964 GCA_040003695.1 bacterium | reverse complement strand
CGGATCGGGAATGCTCCAGTGAATGCGTTTAGTCTTTGCGGGAAAGGCCGGACAAACTTCATTCGCGTGATCGCAAACTGTGATGACGTAATCGATGTCCCGGTCTGCAAACTCTTCCACCGACTTTGATCGGTGTCCTGAAATATCAATGCCCAACTCGCGCATCGCTTCAATCGCCAACTGCCTGACGTAGCTCGGGTAAATACCGCCGCTGAAAACTTCAAAACGATCGCCGGCGTCATGACGCAGTAACCCTTCCGCCATCTGGCTGCGTGCAGCATTGCCGGTACACACGATCAGGACGCGCGGTTTACTCATTTCTCGCATCTCCCAGCTATGGTTTTCAGTTTTCTCCGCGCAATCTCTGCGGACTGAGAAAGCGCTGAGAATCTCAAGCTTAGACACCATCACGCTTCCGGGATAGTGTCGTAACTACGAAAGGAACTGGTAAACGATCCACTAAATTACACTAAGCAACACTAAATTTGCTTTCGTGAATTTTCGTGTACTTCGTGGATCGTTTTTACCAAGTGGAGGAGCAAAGGATCGCAACGCACGACACTACTGGCTTCCAGAAAAGTATTCAACCCGCCGGGCTTCCTGTGCTATTTTGTCGCTTCCCAACCTGGCAGAAATAAACCAAAGCATTGCCGGAATCGTAATCACAGTTTTCACTGTCTCAATCTTAAACTATCAGTGCCCGCAGTTTCACGCTCGTAAAGGATTGCTCATGATCAAAACTGATTTCAACCGAGGCCTTCGCCGCTCAATCGTAGTCATACTCTTCTTTATGCTTTCGGCTTCGTTCACGCTCGCACAGGATAAGAACGAAAACAAGCTCGATGAAACGTTTCTCAAGAACCTTCAGTTTCGTTCCATTGGACCGGCAAACATGGGCGGTCGCATCGACGACATTGCCGTTGTCGAAAGCAACAAGAGCGTTTACTACGTGGGCGTAGCGACAGGCGGCGTCTGGAAAACCGTTAACAACGGCACCACGTTCGAACCAATTTTCGATGCGCAACCAAACACGTCTATCGGCGACATCGCACTTGCGCCGTCTGATCCAAACATCATCTGGGTTGGTAGCGGTGAACCAAACAATCGGCAAAGCTCTTCGTGGGGCGACGGCGTTTATCGTTCACTTGATGGCGGCAAGACGTGGGCTAACATGGGCCTGCGCGACACTAAACACATCGGTCGCGTGGTGATAGATTCGCGCGATCCAAACGTTGTTTATGTTGCTGCGTTGGGCCATCTCTGGGGTCCTAATAAAGAACGCGGCGTTTTCAAAACTACTGACGGCGGCAAGACGTGGTCGAATGTTTTGTTCATTAACGAAGACACCGGCGTGATCGATCTGGCGATGGATCCGCAAAGTCCAATGACGCTTTACGCCGCGTCCTATCAACGCCGGCGCACGCCCTGGGGCTTCAATGGTGGCGGTCCCGGCAGCGCGCTCTACCGAACTATTGACGGCGGCGCGAACTGGACCAAGCTAACGAAAGGATTGCCGGAAGGCACAACCGGACGTATCGGACTGGACGTCTATCGCGGTAATCCAAATACCGTTTACGCAATAATTGAAAACGCGAAAGGCGGCGTCTTTCGTTCAGACGATCGCGGCGACAACTGGCGCAAGATGAGTGACCTCGATTCGCGGCCCATGTACTACAGCCAGATTCGCATCGATCCCAACAACGATCAGCGCGTGTGGCAGCTCGCGGCGAATATGTACAATTCTGAAGATGGTGGAAAAACATGGGTTTCAAACCTGGTGCAGCGTATTCATGGCGACTTTCACGCGCTATGGATCGATCCAGCGAATTCAAATCATGTACTGACCGGATCGGATGGCGGCTTGCACGCTTCCTACGATCGGGGTCGCACCTGGGATTTCATCAACACAATTCCCCTCGGCCAGTTTTACGAAGTCTCTCTCGACAATCAAAAACCGTTTTGGG
>JBDUCB010000341.1:0-6535 GCA_040003695.1 bacterium | reverse complement strand
CGTCGCGCGGAACGTGGGTATGAGGTTCATCAACTGTTCCCGCTTGATGTAGATGATGCCGGCGCCGGCCACTGGTCCACTGTCATCTTTACTCTTGTGGAGACGCGTAAAGAGCGTGGTGATGTCTGCCCACATGTCGAAGCCCGGATCGTCGTGGACGCGTTTTTTTCCTGCCAGGTAATACGATTCACCCTCATGCTCGAAGCCCGCCTCATAAACGAAGTACTTCGTTTTCGGATCTTCTCCCGGACGGAATAGATTAAAAATCGCGTTCGAGGTGGGAATGTTCATTCCCAGCGGGGCAAAGTCTATCCGTGCAGTGATCGGCGTGGAGTGCTGGGGATCTTCCATAAAGCGATACACATCGTGTATATCTATCTCGCAGTGCAGCGATAGTTTCGTGCCGTCAGCATCGCCCTTTTTCTCCCCCGCCTTCGGATCCGTTTCACCAAGCGAAAATCCTCCGGTCATTGTTTCGCGAAAGCTAACACCTGGTTTTGTTTGTGCAGTCATCATAAGTGTCTCCGGTTGAAAAGGAAGTCCTTCAGCAGGCACCTCGCTTAGATACTGTTTGGCGTGCGCATAGCCCAAGTCGATCAGGCTGGCTGTGGTAATGCGATTGAGATAAAGATCCGGATCGAGCGGAAGCGCTGTGGGCGGCTTAATCAGATGTAACTTAATAGGTCGTGTGTGACCGAAGGGTTTTTCTCCCCCGCGGATTCTCGCATTGATTTCATTGATGCTTTCAAATTCATCGATCAACGAGCCGTTGGCACTCATCTCGATCATATGAACATACTGGTTAAAGGCGCCGGTCTTGAATTCAGGTGTGTTGTTGATAATCCAAAGCACCCACAGTTCCTCCGCGCCACGTCTTACCGCTTCAGCGAGGTTTGCGTCTTTGAGCCAGACTGAGTCGGTGTACCAAACGTCGCCTTTGCGAACGGGTGGCATGAACATCGGTAGCGACATGCCCGCGACCAGGAAATCGAGATCGACGCTATTCTGAGGAATGGCTTCATTGGTTTTGCGTGTAAAGTTGCAGACGTTGAATGTGCCAGTCATGCCTTCGGCGCGGTTGATTTTCTGCACATCGATGCCCAGATGGGGAAACATCTTGTTGATAACACCGTCGGCGTCACACATCGCCATCATGTGTGAGCCTTTCAGATATTCACTAAAAGGCATCGGCGAAATCGCTTCGTTAACATTGAATGTGCGCCAGCGATCGCACATCTCCACCGCCGTCAAGCCCGACAACACCATTGCCGCATTAATGATTCCGCCGGAGGTTCCGTCTACGTGACTGAACCGAAGTCCTGCCTCACCTAATGCCCGCAACGCCCCGGCGTGATAGGCGACACGCATGCCGCCACCGGCGAGAATCAGCGCGCGCTTTGGCCCGGTGTAATCCTCGTCGGGCGCCAGTGGCGGCCTATGTTTATTGATTGCTGTTGACATGTTTTTGCTAGCTCTCGCGCCTGATGCGACTCCAGTACCAGATGGCCAGCACGCCGGAAAGGAAATCTATGATTGCGACGACCAGGGCAAGCGATGCGAAGACGCCCCGCTGGACACCGAGCGCGACGGCCACCGAGGCGCCAAATTTTTGAAGACTAGACCAGAGGATCACCACTGGGTGATGTTTGAAACTAAACAGCGCGTGCAGCGTTGCGCCTCCGAACAGCACCATAAACATTCCGACGATAGCGAAGAAGTGCCGGCTTGTAATGGTTGTTTCGGCTGACAACAAACGCAGGATGAAAGCCGGCTTGATTGCTTGCAGCGCTCCAGTGAGAAACGTGGACGCGGCGATCAAAACCAGCAGCCAGTAAAGCCAGTCTTTTCTTTTCATGAGTGCTCCAGAGTTTGGTAAGCGCGAGCGGCGAAGTAATACATCACTGTCACCCACTCCAGGCTCCAAAGTCCCACGCGATACCAGGTGTACTGAACCCATTTATTGATGGCGGTCGCTAGCTGCTGCGGGTCTGTAATGTGCGCCGCCATTTCGCGGTTAATAGGAAAGATTAGAAAGTAAGTAACGCCGCTCGCAGCGAGGATTGCCAGCAGGACCACAATCGGCACCCAGCGAAAGCGGGTGTGCCATTCAGCCTTTATCATCACCACACAAATAACGCACAAGAGGGGAACAAGGATGGTAAAGAAAGTCGTGGCTGCGGCTACCTGCGGCACGAAGTGAAGATAGTAGTTGCTGACGTTCAATTGCGGCAGGGTGGGGAACTGAAAAATTACCGTGGACCAACCCGTGCCGAAATAAATCGAAACGCCCGCAAATAGCACGGCGTAACTAAGAAGCAGCAACTTGTTTTTCATTGCGTGTCTCCTCAAACCTTCCACTACGGTCGCCAGGAGAAATGCCCAGCGGTTGTGGCGGCGCCAGCCACTCTTCCCCTAAACCTAAGTCGATGACACTCTCAAATCCTTCTGGCCGTTCCCGGGGTGCCTCAGGAAAACTGAGGAACCAGCTCTCGTAGTGATCGTCGAGCACACCATTGGCTGACGGAATGAATGCTGTGAAGATCGGTTGTTCGTTAATCTCCAAATCCTTTAGCGCCCGAACGCGCGGATGATCCCCAATAGTCAGCTTCGCGGCGCCTTTCTTGCGCAAGCTGAAGCCCGCCTTCGCTTTGAAATAAAGCGAGGACTTCATCAACATGCCTCGGTACTGGCAATAATTCACGCCGCCCAAACTAAGTGGGAACCAAGTCCTCTTTGGTTTCTGGATTTCTATCTTCATCGCAAACTGGCCATCTTTGTCATACTGCGAACTGACCGTTGTGTCAGTTATCAGGAAGTCCAAATTCGCCTGGTGCTTTGGCATGCCCCAAATGCCCTTGCCGCCCTTGACGGAAATCTCGGTACTGACCGGCAAGTCGTAAACGTATTGGCCGGTGCCATAACTATTCATCAGCAGCGCCGGCAACAAACGCGGCGCGCGACGTGGGCCATGAGTACAGGCAATGGCAATACTGTATTCGATGTATTTGCCTATGACTGTGTCGCGGTAATCAATAACAGTGATCACCAGTACGCCTTTGTTCCAAAGTCGCAGCGGATAGATTTCGTTGCCCGGCAATAGCGCGCGCGCCTTGTCCGCGTTAATTGAAAATGCCGCCATCAAACACGGAGAGTTGCGACAATAGACGGGAAGATGAAAGGGAATGCCATCAACCAGAGAATAACGGCCGGATTGCGCTTGCAAACGTTTGGGGATTCCCATTCTGGTCTCCTTAATTCTTTTCATCGAGTGCCGCGAGGATGACGGGAAATGTATCTCGAGCTGCGTTCTTGCCCATGAAGACGTCGAGATGTCCGTACGTGGGGAAGATATGCAAACCGTGATAATTCTTGCGATGCCGCTCGAGCCAGTCGAAAGTTTTCACCTGACTGTTGGGCAGGAAGCAAAGATTTTTGGCGCCGGCGGTCAAGACAAAACGTGCGTCAGTTTGCGGAGGCTGCGCGCAAAAATCGGCCGGCAATTCCTTGTAACCATCCACCGAAATGAGGTTGCCCTTGCGGACGCAACGCGCCATCTGCTTGAAAAAAGTTAGCGGCACGCTGGCAAACTCCTGCTTCAGCCACTCGTGCGTGTCGTTGTTAATGTTTTCATGCAGCCAGAGAGCCGGGAAACCAGTGCCGTAAGTAAAACTGACTTGTTTACAAACGGCATTCTTACATTCGTGATGCGTTGCATTGACAAGCAACGAGACCGCCTTGGCCGTGAGCGTTGGCGCATGCAGACCCCATTGCGGATTCAAATAATCGGTCAGCAAACTCATGATCGGAACAGCCACGTTCAATTTTGTCTCGGAAAACTTTGGCACCACTGGATGCAGCGTGACAGCATTTGCGACGATCGTTTTTACTTGTGGTAAGAGGCCGGCAACCGCCGACATCATGAAACTCGTCGATCCCTGGCAGTGGATGACGGCTTTAACTTCATCGGCGCCGGTCTTTTCGATAATTGTTTTCACCGCGACGGGATGGTCATAAACAGCAGCTTTATCCAGCGTCCACTCATTTGGTGGCAGGTCGATGCTGGCACGCCAATTCTCCAGCCATACGTCGTAACCCTGATCAATCATTACGTCGACAAGCGTAGTTTTGACCGGCGCGCGAAAGAGATTAGCGCGAACACCGGCGCCATGGACCAGAATCACCGGCCCACGGGTCGGCGGCTTTTCACCTTGCACGTGAATGAGATTGCACGCGAAGCCATCGCCCGCAGTAAAGGGAACGGTCGTCTCGGAATGTTGTGCGTTACTGATTTCCGTCGCCATTCTGTACCTCGCTCTGATTACCAACATTCTCGGCTTGAGGTTGGACATCAACGACCGCGCCTGCCGTCGGTTTCGGATTTTTCAGACAAGCCTGAGCGGAAATGGTGACAGTGACGTCACCATTCGTTTCGGGGACCGGCGTGAAAAGGATTGGTCCTTCAATCAAGACTGGCTTAATTCCCTCGCTATTGGCCGGTTCGTAACCGGGTCCCTTTTGTCCATCTTTGCGACGGGTCCAATTACGCGGCACCTTGTGAACACCAATCGGGAAGAGAGTCAGATTGCCGTTTGCTTCAATTCGTATTCTTAGAAAGTTTTTCCAATCTTGAATACAAAGAGCAGAAAACGCTTCATTCGAATGACGCCCCACAGCAAGTGAGATCAAAAGATAGAGACCCATAATTGTTGAGCCGACGAGCCACCCGCCGACGAAAATAATCGCTCCGGCAGCCACTAGTTGCCAGAACGAGCCAAACGGTTGGTGTAAAGAGTTCACCGTGAAGCTGGTCGCCCACCAGCCGATGAAAAAGCAGGCGAGCACGTGCGCCGCCCCGTGAAGAGGACCGGCGATGAAGCGATAGAGTTTTGAATGAGTGTCAGTGAACAGCAGGAAACCCAGGAAAAGCATTATTACCCAAAAGACGGCTCCTGGATTACCCACCATCGTTATTAAGACGACCTTTGCAGCCTTAAGAAATGAATCGCATTGGCTGACATTCGCTTTTACCGTCCAGGCGGTAAGCATGTAGAAGAGCCCGGTTACAATCCCGAACCACGGGTTGCGAAGTAAGAAGAAGAGATTGAGCAGGGACAACTCGATCGATTTGCCTCTTGCGGGGTAACTGCGTTTGTGAGTGAAGCCTCCCGGAAGACGGTCCAGTACTTCACCATGGGTCGGGTGCAAAAAAGCGCCGCCGCCGCCTGCTGTGATCTTTTGAGTACCGTCCGCAGACTCGAACCGGCGATAGTGATGTTGATCGCCCGCAATGAAGGCCACAACTTTAGCTTTGCCGCCGATGATCTTTTTCTCAAAATACGCCAGGTTATTTTCGTTGTAGTTCGAATCATCCTTGGCGTACAAGGCTGAGTAAACCCAGTGTGGTTCGGCCGTACAAATGATGACCCGATCGCCTGCTTGAATCTCCTTTGCCACATCCTTGAAATAATTTACCTGGGGAACATCGATGTCTGAATCCAGTTGGACATCGGTACCCAACACCCACCAGCGGCCTGGTAATTTCAAAGCGAAGTAGCTGCGCGCCTGGTCAGTTTGCCAGCCTGCAAACATTCTCTTCTGGCAGAAGAGACGAGTAAACGAAACCAGGCTGTCATACCAGTCGTGGTTGCCGGGAATTGCAAACGCATGCGGGCGCGGCGGCTCAGTAGATTCCAACGCAGTTTGATACGCACCAAGCAAACGTTGCTTGTAGTTGAGGCGGTTCGCAATGGGATAGACCTGGTCGCCGCCGAAGATCAATATGTCACCGCGTTTGGTCAAACACGGCCCTTTTTCCGGCGCAACCTCTCTAGCAATCGAGAGGGTGGGCTGGGAAAGACAATGGGCGACCGCATATGTCGGGTTCCAACCATCACCGACGTCCCCAACGTAGTCAATCCAGATGTCTTCGCGTTTCTTACCATCTTTATTCGGCTCTTCACGATTGTCGTTGGCCGCCTGCCACTCCGTCGTGAAATCGAAATGCGAAGCAGAATCGGGCGTCAAGGCCTCCATCAAACGGTAATCTGAATGACGCCCAAATAGAGTGGAGAAGAATACTTCGACGGCAGTGCGAGCTAGTTGCATTGGGTCGTACCAACCAACCATGTCCGCCTGATCGATAATGCGGAAGTACCAGATAAAGATTTGCCTGTCGCGTTGACCTTGACCAAGATTCCGTTCGTTGATGATGTTTCCATGACCGCTTGCATCAACGGATACATTGCAACCCACTTGGCCGGCGGTGAAGTTATCAATCACGAGCGCAATGGCGGCTTCTCCCAGCTGATCGAGACGCCACTCAAGCGGACGATCGAATGTGGCGCTCTTTTCGTCGGTGTTAACACCCTGAAAACGCAGCGTTGCTTTCTCCCACCCGGAAAGCTGAAACTTCAGGCGGGTCTTGCGTCTAAAGCCGAAAATCTGCCGCGTGAATTTGATTGGAGCTAGTTGAGTTACATAAGTGGTGCTGTTTGCGATCTTGCCAGCGGGTTGGATCTGGCGGAGATTGTGCCGC
>JBDUCB010000243.1:0-6541 GCA_040003695.1 bacterium | reverse complement strand
CAGTGGTCATAGAAGACGACGTTGAACTGGGCGCGCAAACCTGCGTCGATCGCGCGGCGCTGGGCCAGACGCGTATTGGACGCGGAACCAAGATCGACAACATGGTCCATGTGGGTCACAACTGCGACATTGGCGAGCGCGTTGTGATTGCAGCGCAAACCGGCATCAGCGGCAGCGTGGTGATTGAAGACGACGTGTTGATTGGCGGACAGGTGGGCTTTGGCGATCACATACGCGTTCTCAGCGGCGCCGTGATTGGTTCAAAAGCGGGAATACTCCCGGGAAAAATTGTGCGGCCCGGCGTGTGGTGGGGAATTCCGATTCAACCGTTGGATGAATACAAGCGCCGGAACGCGCATCTGGGCCATCTCCCGGAGATGCGCGCGGAAATTAAGGAATTGAAAAAGCAGTTAGAAGAACTGAAGAAGGGCAACAGTTCTTAATTGACATCACGCAGCGGGGCACGCCCCCTTCCCAACCTTCGAGGCCACTGCGATTTCGCTAGACCCACCCTTTAAACCATTCAATCAAGAATTAGCAGCCGCTGGAAGCCATTCAATCAAAGAGTAAGCGGCGCAATTTATTTAAGATCGCGGTTGGGAAGGCGGGCTTGCCCCCGCTGGTTGGCGGGCGACTACGAACAGTACTACCAGGAGCCAAATGCTTTTAGAATCTGCTCCGCCGCTCTTTCTGAAGCGCCGCCCTCGCCGAGTTGATCAGCCACTTCACGCAAACGCCGGCGCACCTCTTCATTCGTTCTCTTGTCCAGTAGCGACAACAACTCGTTTGCCAATCGCTCGCCATTGAGATCATCCTGCATCAGTTCAGTCGCCACTCGTTCTTCTGCAATCAGATTAACGAGTCCGTAGTGTTCAGTCGTTATCAAACGTCCAAGGGTGTGCCAGTTGACGAGAGACTCCTTGTAGACGACTACCATGGGCGTTCCGAGTAGAGCAGCTTCCAGGGTCGCAGTACCGCTCGCGATTGCAGCAGCGTCCGAAGCCGCCAGCGCTTCACGCGATTGACCCGACACGATATGAAGGCACGACGGCAGCGGCTCTGGCGTGGCCCGTTGCGCGCGTACAATTTCTCTGATCTCATCCGATGAGCGGCCGGGCGCCACGACGACGATGAATTGCACTTCGGGATGCCGCGCAGAGATCAACGCGGCTGCTTCAAGCATCGGTGGCAGAATGCGCTCTACTTCTTTGCGCCGGCTGCCAGGCAGAAGTGAAATGATCGGCAAGCGTGGATCAAGTTTCGTCTGCCGGCAGAACTCAGCGCGATCTTGAGCGACCCGAACCTCGCCAGCCAGCGGGTGTCCGACGAACTCAACCTGATCGATGCCACGGTCGGCGTACCAATTTTTTTCAAAAGGAAGGATCGACAGCAGCAGGTCAACATTGCGTTCAATACTCCGCGCACGATAACCGCGCCAGGCCCAAAGCTGTGGACTGATGTAGTAGATGATTTTGAGTCCGCGACGATGAAGGGCGCGCGCGAGCTTCAAGTTAAAGTCCGGCCAGTCAACCAAGACAACAGCATCAGGTTTTCGTTCAAGCGCTGTTCGTTTTAGAACTTTGTAGGCCTGCCAGAACTTTGGCAGGGCGCCGGCAATCTCAACCAACCCGAGAATAGAAAGGTCATCTGTGCGTACCACAGATTCTACGCCGGCCGCGCGCAGCAGAGGACCAGTAGCGCCGAAAAACTCGAACTGCATATTTGGTTCGGCCGCGCGCACAGCATTTACGAGTGCAGCGGCATGCGCGTCACCCGAGGGTTCACCGGCGACGATCATTAGACGACGCGTTTCCATCGGCGCGCATGATAACAGTCGGCAGACAGCAGGAGCAGGCAGCAGGCCGTTTCTTTCTGCTCCTGCCGTCTGCTTACTGCTTACTGCCTCCTGCTTTTTCGTGTTAGCATCGCCGCGGTTTTCAAAACACGAAAGGCGCGTGCTTGCGAATGTGAAGCTCGCGCGCACCAGCCGGAGGGCTTCACTTTCTTTTGCGCGTTTCTTTTCGTTTCAGTAGTGCGGCTCTTATTCTGTTTGCCATCGCCAGCGCATTCATAGGCATCGCCCCTTCCCGCGTTGTTGCCCAACAAACCAACCCCGTCGATCGGAAGGTGACTAACCCGATGACCGACACACCGAACGTCAATCCGATAACTCAGGATCAACCTGTCCGGCCGCGCCGCACCGCTAATCAGGGCGCCGCGAGCGAGGCGACCGATTTGTTGAAAGTAGATGCGGCCACGCAGACGGTTTCGGGACCGAAAGAAGCGCGTGTCATTGTTTACGAAGGCAATGTTGATGCGCGCATAGGAACTTATCGCTTACAAGCCGACAAAGTCACAGTTTACGAAGGTACCAACAAGGTGATTGCCGAAGGCAACGTTGTATTTGATCAAGGCGAGCAGCAACGCATCACCGGCTCGCGCGCCGAATGGAACTATAAAACCAAGACCGGATTCTTTGTTGACTCCACCGGCTATACAAATCAGACGCAGGATGGCACGCGTGTCTATTTCACGGCCGACCGGGTTGAGAGGGTCAGCCTCGATACCCTCATCGCGACTAACGTTCAGGTAACCTCATGCGACGAAGATGTTCCGAAGTGGAGCTTCCACGCCAAGCGCGTAAAAATTAAGACCGGCGATCGCGTGCGCATGTATTCACCGGATTTACGAGTAAAAAAAGTGCCGATTTTTTACCTGCCCTATGCTTCTGTTTCAATCAAACCACGCGATCGCGCTTCGGGTTTTTTAACGCCTACGTTCAGTGGTTCGGGAACCAAAGGATATCGCTTGACGACCGCTTATTATCAAACGCTTGGTAGGTCCGCCGATGTGACGGTGCGCAATGACATCTATACGAAGCGCGGCTACGGATTCGGCGCGGACCTGCGGACGCGCGCGAATTCGCGTTCATTTTTCAACGCCGGATTTTACAAGGTGAAGGATCGAGCATTCGGCCATAAAGAAGACGCTGCTCATCCTGATCAGGGCGGCTCGAGTTTATATGTTGATGGAGTGCACTATTTTCCCAATGGCTTCATCGCCGCTGCCGATGTAAACGTTACTTCGAATCTCGCTTATCGGCAGGTGTTTTCCGACAGTATTCAGCAGGCGATATCTCCCGAGGAACGTTCGCAGGTTTTCGTTAACAAAGATTACAACTCATCGAGTTTCAATTTTCTGGCGCGCTCGCAGGTAACAAATCTGCCAAACGCGCGCATACGCATACGCGAGTTACCGAGCGTGACATTTGAGAAGCGGGCGTCTCCGCTGGACTTCATTAAAAAACTGCCTGTCTATTTTTCGTATGAAGCCGGCGCGGAAGGCGTAAGCCGGAAAGAAACGGTCGATGACTTGATCGCGTTCAGACGTGACGTTGGTGGCGATCCAATAATTTCACCATCGATCGTGCAACGACTCGACTTTCATCCGCGTGTGCAGATTCCGCTCTACTTTTTTGGCGTCTCGGTGACGGCCACGGCTGGCGCGCGTGCCACCTTCTATTCAAATTCGATCGACCCGACCAACCGCGCGATACTCAGCCAAAACATAACGCGTAGCTATGGCGAGTTCGAGTTTGATGTGAGACCGCCGCCGCTTGCGAAGGACTTTGGACGCGGCGGCGCATTCTGGTTCAGGCATGTTATCGAGCCTTATTTTGTCTATCGACGGATCAGGGGCGTGAACAACTTTGATCGAGTAATCCGATTTGATTATGTCGACGCAGTGGCAGACACCAACGAGATTGAGTTTGGTATTTCGAATCGATTTTTTACGCGACGATCAACCGAGAATGTGACCAGCAAGGTAAAACCCGCAACCGGGACAAGCGAACGCGAGTCGCTGGCGAGCCAGCCTTATGAAGCCCTGACCATTACGGTGCGCGGAAAGTATTTCTTCGATCGCTTCTTTGGCGGCGCTTTGATACCGGGCCAGCGCAACCAGTTTTATCCCATCAACACACTTTCCGGTTTCAGTTATGGCGGCGTGCCGCGGCGCTTTTCGCCGTTGAACGTCGAGACGCGTTACCGGCCGCGAGCAGATATCTTTCTTGATTTTCGTACCGACCTGGATACGCACGGCGGCGGCTTGCGCGCCCTATCAGCTTCGTTTGGCATCAACCGTTCGCTGGTACAGATCTTTCAAAGTTTTTACTACACCCGAGCTGTCGATCTGGTGCCGGGGCTGGCCCAATATGCAGATGCGCGTGGCAAGGAGCCGGGCACGTTGCGCGGTTCGCAATGGAGTCCCTCATTCTTTCTCGGTAATCGTGAACGCGGACTATACGGCGGCGCCTCGTTCTTCTTCGACTTTCAGGTGCACCCCGGCAATCATCGCTCGCTCGTGAGCTCGACAATAACGGTCGGTTATAGTTGGGACTGTTGCGCAGTCACTGCGCAAAACTACACCTTCAATGTGGGCGTCAGACAGGAAAACCGCGTGGTTTTTAGTTTTCGACTGAACGGCATCGGCACGTTCGGCACCGAGCAAATCGGGCAACGTTCCCAGTAATTAATCCAACTAACAAGCTTGATTACACCGTTCCGTATGGGCTGCTCCCGCAGGGAGCTAGTCCGAAAACGCAGCATCGAATCCTGGCTTCGGTAAAACTCGACGAAGAAATTCTGAAAACCGGCTGGCGGCGCCATAGGTCTGGCCTGTAAACCTGCAACAAACTGCGGTATATTTGGCGTGACGTAATTAGAACTACGGCCTGTGGGCAGCGACGATCGTCTTTGGCAGTCCACCAGAGATTCCTCCAGACGCACGGGCGGCGGTGTTAAGAAGTATTTCGGAGAACGCACTCTTCGGTACGCGGCAATTCAATAAGGCGTTTGTATTGATGCAATACTTCGGTTACTTGCGTCGCAATCCTAACGACGCGCCGGAGCTTGGGCTTGATTTCTCAGGTTACAACTTCTGGTTGGGAAAGCTAAATCAGTTCAACGGCAACTTCGTTACTTCGGAGATGGTCAAAGCATTTATCGTCTCCGGCGAATACAAGGGAAGATTTGGACCGTGAGGCTCGCTTGTCAGAATCCCAACCTGTGGGGATAGCGACCTGGGTCAATTCGATAGCAATCGAAAAGTTGGCGACACGAAGGCGCAAAATAAAAAGGCTGGATTCATTTCGAATCCAGCCTTTTTTGTAGGAGAGACACTCTTGTCTGTCCTGCTTCTATTCAAAACTCTGACAAGCAGGAATGCCTGTCTTACCCCTTAGAACCGGTTTAGATACTCGCCGGAAACCAGGAATGAACGAACCATTTGCGCTGCGTGAAAATCGCCGCCGTGGTTGTTCAGTTTCTGTAACCAGAAGTCGTAACCGGTGTAGTCCGTATCCTGGCCCGAGTTCGGATCGCGTCGCAGGTAACCGAGGTATTGCATCAGCACGAATGCCTTGTTTTTCTCAGCGGTATTCAAATCAGAATCTTCCGCGACTGCTCTTACCACTTGTGCCCGCGTCAACGCTCCGGATGTAAGTTGATTAATCAGATTAGTGCGCTGAGACGAGTCGAGCGCATTGCCGGCGTTGGCGTTCAAGGCATCCACAAACGCTGTCGGCGACATTCCACCGGGATACGCACTTGTGAAGCGCCCTCGCGAAACGAAATCGTTTGCGAAGGCCGCTTTGTTGGCGTCCAACAAGGCTTCCCAACCAGCTTTCCCGACAACTACTCCCTGGCCCATCTCAAGCGTGTCAGGCAAAAACTCACTGCGCCGAACGATTGGCACTTTCAAGGTATGATTTCCACCAAAGGTCGATGAGCCATCCGCGTCACCATAAGCGACTTTGTACATCCGCTCGACCAGATAACCAGTTTCCTGGAATTCGATCGAAAGGAAAAAAGCCCCCGACGTGTTGTCGCGTTGTCCGGCTATGCAAGTAGCGTCGCCATTGCATGAGGTGATCTGGGCGGTCCAGAAGTCAAAACCACTCTGGTCCGGAAACCGACTCAGAAAGTCCACATATTGCTGGTTGACGAAAAAGTCTGCGTCGTTAATGGTGATGGGTGTGTTCGTCCCGGGCCGCAGGCGCAGTGGCTTAACTTTCGTATTTCCGTAGTAGAGTTCGGAAGGCAGATTCGGAATCTCGGTTACTATGTGCAATGTCGGCGCTTGTCCCCAGACGGTCAAGGCAGCAAAGGCTGTGATTAATAAAGCTAAGGCAAATTTCATCTTATTGCTCCCGGCGTAACATGTAACTTCTGAGGAAAAGGCCTCGAAAAGAAGGGGTCGTCGATAACCAAAGTTTAGACGCACCGACAAGGGCTAAAGTCTAACTCGTTGCGCCAACTGGCGTCAATCAAAGCCTAAACCGTCACTTTCGCGGAAATAAATTGGCTGAGCTGAGAAGTAACAAGCAGTACCGGGGTTGCTCAGCAGGCACTGCCAGGCGTCAAAAGAATGCATATTGGACTAGATGGTCTTCCGCTCACGTCGCCAAAAACAGGCGTTGGGCATTATACCTTTGAACTGGGGCGAGCACTCGCCAAAGCCGATCCCGCAAGCAAATTTGAGC
>JBDUCB010000173.1:0-6554 GCA_040003695.1 bacterium | reverse complement strand
GCGTCTCGGTTCCTCAGCCGCGGCCCATTGCTGACGCACGATCGGAGAAGCATCAATCTCCTCAAGATACTCTTGCACTTGTTTCGGAGTCAGCTCAAGTAACCGGGGCTTGAGCTCAACCCAAAAAGTTGCGATCCCAGCCGCTGACAACAGGGCCTGGAAGCGAAGTGACCTTGGCCCGGAGGAGATGTCCGACAAGACAAAAGTCTGTCCGGCAAGCCGGTAATGAGCACGATCAACTCGGTCGGATTTAATTGAGGTTTCAAGAGCTGGAAACGCCATGCCACTCGTAAGGTTAAGGAGCACTATGCTATTTGTCGGGATCGAGAAGCGCTCAGGAATTAGCCAGGTGTCGTGAGCGATGGCGTCGGAAACAAATAACAACGCAAGGATCAGAGCTGCTAATGTTCTCAGAGAGTTCATTGATTGCATTTTGTTAGGTTGCTTCGGAGTTAGCTTGTTAGTCGAGTTAGATCAGTCAGTTCAAATCGGGCGCAGCGCTTTGCGCGCGAGCTTCTTCTTCAAATCCACGTAACCCTGCTCACCGGCGACGAGATCGCCCAGCACTTTCTTGATGCCGCGATGGCCGCGGGCAAACTCAATCATCCTTTCCGTAAACGGCGCGCCGAAAAAGTTTCCGTAGAAACGCCGCCGCATTTGTGAAGCGCGGCGCAGCTCGCCGCCAAAATCCTGGCGCCAGCGCGTTTCATACTCTTCCGGTCGACCTTCAAGAAATGCATCGGCGAAAAGCTCCGCCGAGCGGAGTGCATAATAAATTCCCTCACCCGTTACTGGGTCGGCAAAGCCGGCAGCGTCACCGAGCAAGGCCCAGCCTTCACCTGACGCGCTTCGCTTGTCCCAGGTTTGATCAGCCAGGCCGGGAATGCGCGCCGCATAGCGTTCGGCAGTCGAGCGCAAATTAGTCTCGATGGCCCGTGCCGAATCACTATCAACGTTGGACCATAGCTTCGCTTTTACATCCTCGCGTTGCTGGTAATAACCAACCATGAATTGCCACAGGAGTTCGTCAAGCGCTTTGTGTTCAAAGGCCTCCTGCGTCGTAGCAATACCAAACGAGATGTGGTCCAGCCTTGGAAACGCCCAGGCGTAACCAACCCAGCGCGGCAGAAAAGCAACCACTGTAGGCGCCGTTGCTTTTTCAGGCAGTGGCGCACGATAACCAAATGCGACTTCCATGTCGGCGGCGGCAAGCGGGCCGGCCAGTTTTTTTGCGAGGCCACTATTAGCTCCATCAGCAGCAACCAGAAATTTCGTGATCCACTCAGCGCCGCCGGCATCGCGAACCGACCACCCGTCAATTGTTCGAGTTACTGCACGCGCTGAAACTTTTTGCGAAATGACTTTCGCGCCCGCTACTTGTGCGCGATCGCGCAGATAGGAATCAAACGCAACGCGCGAATAGATCGCAAACGGTTCCTCGAGTTTTAAATGCAGGCGCCGACCTGACGGCGAATACAACTCAAGCTCATCAACCGTCCGGCCGACAGCTTCGAGTAAGTGCGGCCATGCTTTGAGCGCCTTCGCCGTGACGCCACCGCCGCAGGCTTTTGGCTCGCCTTCAGGACGCCCGTCGAACAGCGCTACGCGCACGCCGCGGGCAGCCAAACGCTCGGCGGCAAATGAGCCGGCGGGTCCAGCGCCAACGATCAAGACATCGAATATTTCGTTCATTAAAAAACCAGGAGTTGAGAGTACAAGCTTCAGTTTGCTCTTTCCAGGCGGCAGGGTCTGGCGAGGTTTAGCCAGATCCAACCATCAGTTCTTTTGCGTTTCTTTGCGCGTCCTTCGCGTTCTTTGCGGTCAAAACGTTAAGAAACCGCAAAGAGCGCAAAGCAGTCGCAGAGATTCGCGATGGCGAAATGTACAAGTTCGAAACGTAGCAACTTGAAGTTGTACTGCGGAACTTGTGTTAAAATTCCCTTGTTCCCTGACAGTCATTAACCCATTGTTCGTTGAGCTAAAACGCTTAACGTTCGGTCGGTTTTTTCCAATTACACCACCACCGCAATGGGTTTGCCGAGTTGTTCACGGAGGAATCCATGGGAAACGCCCCAGGAATAGATAGCGCAATAGTTTTCTGCGGCATTGTTCCTCACCCGCCGATTATGGTTCCGGAAGTCGGCCGGGAAGCAATTGCCCAGGTGCGCGGCTCGATCGATGCCATGGCGGAACTCACACGCCGCATTATTCAGAGCGGCGCGGAGACGGTGATAATCATTTCACCGCACGCACCTCTCAGCCCTGACGCTTTTGTAGCCTATCACTCGAAATCGCTATATGGCGACTTTGCGAACTTTCGCGCGCCGGGAACAATCGTTCAGTTTCCGCTTGATGAAGAGTTGCTGGCCGCAATAGTTAAGGCCGCGGCAAGCGAGGATTATGCAGTCCCTGCGCTCGATGATTACGACCTGGACCATGGAACTGCGGTGCCGCTTTACTTTCTTGATCGTAACGGTTGGCACGGCCACGTGGTAGCGCTTGGCTACAGCTTTCTCGGGAATGAAGATCATCTGAAGTTTGGCGAGTGTGTTCACAGCGCCGCTGAACAACTCGGCCGCGCGGTGGCTTTTGTTGCCAGTGGTGACTTAAGTCACCGGCTGAAACCGGAAGCGCCGGCAGGCTACAACCCGTCCGCTCATTTCTTCGATGAACAGGTTGTGGATGCACTGACGCGCAACATACCTAATCAGATCGTGGATATCGATCAGGATCTACGTCGCGCCGCTGGCGAATGTGGTTACCGCTCAATGCTTGTCGCGCTCGGTATGGCGCAAACTCTGCCTAAAGCTTGCGAGGTCCTGCATTACGAAGCACCGTTTGGCGTTGGCTACTTGGTGGCTCAACTAACAAATATTAAGAGCGGCGGCGTAAGAGAGGCTCACGCGGAAGCGGTTGATGCTCAAACCTCGGTTGAGGAGAGCTTGCCCGCACTTGCTCGCCGCGCTGTGGAGACTTATGTGCTCACTGGCAAACAAATCCCAGCGCCGCACAATGCTGCCGAGATTCTTGACGCGCGCGCCGCTTGTTTTGTGTCGATCAAAACACGCGCAGGCGATTTGCGCGGCTGCATCGGTACTATTGAACCCGTAAAAGAAACGCTCGGCGAGGAGCTAGTGGCGAACGCGCTCAGTGCAGCTACGCGCGATCCGCGTTTTGCGCCTGTGTCCGAGAGTGACCTGCCGAACCTTAAGTACTCGGTGGATATTTTGGCAGCGCCAGAGTCTGCTACTTTTGCGGAGCTCGATCCGAAGGTTTATGGGGTGATCGTTGAAGACGAGTCGGGACTGTTTCGGGGTTTGTTATTGCCCGACATTGCTGGAGTAGATACAGCCGAGCAACAGGTTAACATCGCGGCGCGCAAGGCGGGGATTCCGCCAGGAACGCCGCTGAAGCTTTCACGTTTTCGCGTGGATCGTTTTCGTGAGTAACCTACGTCCATACCTCACCTCGAAAGATAAAGAAGATTTTCCATTTCTCATTTACCATTTTTCATTTCGATTTGGAGAGGTGCCTGCCCGTTTGCAACAAACCATTGGATGAGAGTCTTTTGACTGCTATTGCAAATGAGAGATGAGAATTTATTTCAGGTTATCTTTTTTCATTAGGGACCGAACCATCTTTCTGAAATGAAAAATGGAAACTGATAAAGTGTGAAATGGAAAATCTGCTTTTTCTTCATATTAAAGTCGCAAACGTAGGAACAGGCAGGAATGCCTGTCCTACTTATACGTCGAGGTTGCGTACGTCCAGCGCGTTGTCTTCGATGAACTTGCGGCGTGGCTCCACCGCATCGCCCATGAGGATAGAAAAGATGTCGTCGGTTTCCACGGCGTCATCAATTCTGACTTGCAGCAGCGTCCGCTTTTCCGGGTCCATGGTTGTTTCCCAAAGCTGCTCCGGGTTCATCTCGCCCAAACCTTTGTAGCGCTGAATTGATAAGTCCTTCTTCGCCGCACCCAGCACTTTTTCCAGCAGCTCCTCGCGCGTGGCTATCTCTTCGCTGGCCCCGTTCGTGCCCGTAATAAACGGTGGCGCTAATTTATCTTCTAAAGCCATATAGAGTTCGACGGCTTTTTGAAACTCGACAAAGCTGGCAAAGTTCCAGTCGATCGCGACGTGCAAGCCTGACGTGGTCGTCGTTTCGATTTCCCAAAGACCATGCTCTTCATCGGATGAAAGTTCCGTTTTGAAGCCCGCCTTGGCGAGCACGCCCTCGACCTTCGCCACCAGTTCGCTGTTCTGGAAAATCTTGCGCAGCGTGGCGCCTTCTTTGCGCAGCACGCCTTTCTTGCCGGCGAAAGCTTCCAGGAGCGTGTCGAGCATGTGCGCGTCACCACCGAGCCGGCGGGCCGCGCGTTCGCAAAAGTGTTTCAGGTCGACAAGTTTTTCTAACGACCTTGCCAACTCTTTACCTTCGATATCCTGGTTGGCTCCGACTGACTTAACTGTCATATCGGCGGTCGCCATTCGCATCAGATAACGAACCATCAAGCTTTCGTCTTTGATGTACTCTTCCTTCTTGCCGCGCTTAACTTTGAACAAAGGCGGCTGCGCAATGTAGACGTAACCGCGCTCGACCAACTCGGCCATTTGACGATAGAAGAAAGTCAGCAGCAACGTCCTGATGTGCGAGCCGTCAACGTCGGCGTCGGTCATCAGAATGATCTTGTGATAGCGCAGCTTGCTCGCATCAAAATCTTCTTTGCCGATTCCGGTTCCAAGGGCAGTGATTAGGGCTTTGATTTCGCTGTGGCCCAGCATCTTGTCAAAGCGGGCCTTTTCGACGTTAAGAATTTTTCCCTTGAGCGGCAGTATCGCCTGGTTTTTTCGATCTCGACCTTGCTTTGCTGATCCGCCGGCCGAATCGCCCTCAACAATGTAGATCTCAGAAAGCGCCGGATCTTTTTCCTGGCAGTCGGCAAGCTTTCCGGGCAGCATCGACCCGCCCAGGGCGCCTTTGCGGACAATCTCCCGCGCTTTCCTAGCGGCTTCGCGTGCGCGGGCGGCGTCGACAGATTTGCCAACAATTCTTCTCGCCACCGTCGGATTTTGCTCAAGATATTCAGTCAGACGCTCGTTCAGAAACGACTCCACGGCGCCCTTTACATCTGAATTCAACTTGCCTTTCGTCTGACCTTCAAACTGAGGCTGCGGCAGTTTCACAGAAATAACTGCAACCAATCCTTCGCGAACATCGTCGCCAGTGAGCGAGCTTTTGAAATTCTTGGCCAATCCGGACGATTGTGCGTAGGCATTGATTGTTCTGGTAAACGCCGAACGAAAACCTGACAGGTGCGTGCCGCCGTCTACGGTGTTGATGTTGTTCGCGAACGAATAGACCTTCTCGTCGTAGCCGTCGTTGTATTGAATAGCCACTTCAATTGATAAGGCGTCGCCTTCCTTTTCAAAATAAAGCGGCTTGTCATGCAGCGTGGTCTTGTTCTTATTGAGATGTTTGACAAACTCGGCGATACCGCCCTTGTAGTAAAACTCGTGCGAGCGTTCGGGCTCTTCGCGCTCATCCTTGATGGTGATGCGAATGCCCTTGTTGAGAAAGGCTTTTTCGCGCAAGCGTTCCGAAAGCTTATCGAAACTAAAAACCGTGTGATCGAAAATCTGCGCGTCGGGCTTGAACGTGATCTTGGTCCCACGCTTCTTGGTTTTTCCAGATTGCCGCAATGGCGCAACCGAGATACCACGAACATATTCCTGCTCGTAAGTCTTGCCGTCTCTCCAGATTTCCAGGCGCAATGTCTCTGAAAGGAAATTGACCACGGACACACCTACGCCGTGCAGACCGCCCGAGACTTTGTAAGCGTTGGAATCGAATTTTCCGCCGGCGTGAAGTTTGGTCATCACCACTTCCGCCGCGGACTTCTTTTCCTTCTTCATCTCGTCGACCGGAATCCCGCGACCGTTGTCGATGACTGTTATCGAGTCATCAAGATGAATCGTGACCTCGACCGTGTCGCAATACCCCGCCAGCGCTTCGTCAATCGAGTTGTCCACCACTTCGTAAACAAGATGGTGCAAGCCCAGCTCGCCGGTTGAGCCGATGTACATTGCCGGGCGTTTGCGGACGGCTTCACGCCCTTCCAAAACCGCGATGGAAGACGAATCGTATGCCTGGCTTTTCTTGCCGGTAATTGTAGTGCCTGCTGTCGCCAATACTATCTCCTTCTAATTCCTCACCCGATGAAATTATCTTCTTAAGTTTATTCGATTGAGCTGCTGCCAGACATTTCAACTCCAGCGCCGGCAGCCGAACTAATCAACGCGGTGTGGAGCGCTCTGCCTTCGACAATCTCGTGAACGTTTGCTTTGGAAATGAACCCTTCAACGTGGCTTCGTTTCGAGGTAGTGATGAATGTCTGCGTGCGACCTTCAAGGTATTCCAAAAGACGTCTTATCCTTTTTTCGTCCAGCTCAGCATCGACATCATCGACCAGAAAAAGTGGACGATCATTATGCCATGAATTATACACTGAAATTGCCGCTAAGTCTAAGAGTAACAATGCGCTACGCTGCTGTCC
>JBDUCB010000270.1:0-1978 GCA_040003695.1 bacterium | reverse complement strand
GAGCGAATGCGGAAAGACCTAACTTACGACGACGCTGTGGCGCTGACGCAATTGCCGGCAGTTGAGCTTTCAGTTCCCTTCCTGGATATCGGTAATAATTTTTTCGGTCAGAAAATCATGGTGACCAGCACCGGTAAAACCTCGGCGGCGGTGGCCCTGCAAGGGACGCTGCCCGATTTTGAGCGCGCCGGAACCCAAATCGTCAAAGAGGGCCGGTTCTTCACTCAATACGAAAACGATAACAACGAAGAAGTGTGCGTGGTTGGTTCATCCGTAGCCACAGACTTTTTCCCTTACGGCTCGCCGGTTGGACAAACGCTGGGAATTGGTGGCCACCAATTTCGCGTGGTGGGCGTCCTGGAGAAGCGCGAACAGTTTTTACTCGGCGGTGGAGACGACGATCAAAACAATGTGATTTACATGCCCTTCAACGTGGCGCGGAAAGTTAAGCCTAATTCCAGCGACGTCTACATTCTTGCGGTGGCGCGCAAGGGCATGATGGACGAAGCGCAGGATCAGATCACAGATCTCTTGCGCGTGCGCCGGCAAGTGCCTTTCGGAAAACCCGATAACTTTGGACTGCAAACTGCGGAGTTGTTCCTTAGTAACTTTCGCTCGATTCTAAGCGGGGTGGCGATTGCCATGGTGGTTGTGTCGTCAGTTGGCTTGATGGTGGGTGGCATTGGCGTAATGAACATCATGCTGGTTTCAGTTACCGAACGAACGCGTGAAATTGGCGTGCGCAAAGCGATCGGCGCGCGCCGTAGCGACATTATGTGGCAATTTTTGATTGAGGCGGCCACGCTTACTGGTTTCGGCGGGCTGGTTGGTCTATCAATTGGTTGGCTGCTGACCTTTCTATTGCGCTTGTTGCTTCCGTCTTACGTGCCGTTGTGGGCGCCAATCGGCGGTTTTGTGGCGAGCGTCGGTATTGGCTTGATCTTTGGATTGTGGCCAGCTTGGAAAGCTGCGCGCCTCGATCCAATCGAGTCGCTGAGATACGAGTAGGACAGGCATTCCTGCCTGTCCCTTGTGTTCTTATTTACCAAGAAGGACAGACAAGAATGTCTGTCCTACCTGTGGCCAGCTTGGAAAGCCGCGCGCCTCGATCCAATCGGTCGCTGAGATACGAGTAGGACAGGCATTCCTGCCTGTCCCTTGCGGCGCGTGTGTAAGTTGAAAACGAAAACAGATTTTCCATTTCTCATTTACCATTTTTCATTTGTCATTTCGCGACCTCGTTGCGCTGTTCAATCAGAATTATGCGGTTCAACCCGAAGATGAATGCGCCCATGTGCAACGAGAATTCGCGCTGCAATGTGAAATGAAACAGGAAAACCTGCTTTTCTGAGACGCAGCAAGGCATCAGAAGAAGGACAGACAAGAATGTCTGTCCTACCACTCTACATGGCGCCGCCCGTAATGCCTGCGAAAGCGCAGCGCACAATTACACCAATAATCCAAATCGTTAGTACGATTCCCCAGGCAGCGCCTGACGACATCTTTCCAACTTTCTTCAATCCTAAAGCTGCCAGAAATAAACCGTAAAACGCGAACAGATCGATCGAACTCAAAAAGGTTCCCAGCACCGGCGACGCTTTTAAGTCCATTAACAATCCCAGATTCGCCTGAACCAGACCGCGCCGCGATGCGCGCACAATGTCATAGTCGTCAGGCGACTTTAAGAACAGCAGCAGGATATTCAAAACCATGGAGACAACTATCGCGGGCATGCTCGCGTAGGTCCAAACTGCGATGGCTTGCTTGTAGCGGAGTTGGCGGCCCATCAACATCGAGCCAAGCATGTACAAAGCGCCACCCACAGCGATAATGAGTGCGACGACAATGATCGGCGAGGCGTAGTAGATCGCTTTGACAACCGGGCTGCTTTGCACGCGGATCGCCTGCTCCTTCTGTTCCGGAGTCATTTGTTCCGCGCGCGGCGAACTGTCAATCGCTTCAGTTATCATTCGTTCGT
>JBDUCB010000061.1:0-6585 GCA_040003695.1 bacterium | reverse complement strand
AAGTTGGTTGACAGCGAATTACCGCCATGCTTAAATCCATTTCTGCCGACCTTTTGCATAGCATTTTACACTTCGCCTAAGTCATGGGCGCGATCAAGGTCGAACCGATCGCACTTCCAGTGACAGTGTGAGCGCGATACTCAAAAGCTTATGACCGAAGAGAGCGACAAGCCCGACCAGGGCAAACCAGCGGACGAGGCTGCGAAGAAACCAGCCGGCGTCGTGGTGCCCGCGGACTCCAGCGGTACGCCGCCCCCGTCAGCTATTCCCGCAGGCGGTGAGCTAGCCGGCGCAGATGCCGAGAAATCGGCAATGGTTGAGCAGGCAAAGTCGCGCGTCGCCGCCGTCAAAGAGTCACTCGCTGAAAAAGCGGCCGCTCCTCCGAAAGCTCCCGTCAAGAAAAAGGAAGAAGGACCCAAGCCGGTCGATGCTTCCGAAAACAAATTGGTAAAAATATTGAAGACAAAGTTTGACGGCGTCATCAGTGAGCCGTTGGAGTTCCTGGGTCAGCTTGCTGTCCGTATCAAACCGCAAAGCATCGTTGCGGTCTGCACATTTCTGCGAGACGATCAAGACGCGCGCTTCAACTATTTGTCTGACTTGACTTGCGTTCACTATCCCATGAGGGCGGAAGCGCCTCTGGAGGTCGTCTATAACCTTTTCTCTATTAGCCGCAATGAACGCGTGCGATTGAAAGTTGCGATTGCGGAAGATGCGGGTGTCGACAGTGTAACCGGCGTATGGCCTGCGGCGAATTGGATGGAGCGTGAGGTTTACGACCTGTTTGGCGTGACCTTTAATAATCATCCGGACCTGCGCCGCATCCTGCTGCCGCCGGATTGGGAAGGGCATCCACTCAGGAAAGACTACCCGCTCGAGTTTATTGAGAACGCCTGGACGCAAAGACACTTGCCGGAGATGACTGAGGTGCAACGCGAGCAACTAGATCAAAGGCGCGGTTATGGTCTGGAAATACTTTCTGTTCCGCAAGAGCGGATGATGCGCGAGATCTTTCAAGGCGGGAAAGAAGTGATGCCGAAAGACAAGTAAATAGTGAATCGTAAATCGTAAATAGTAAGAACGGACATCATACGAGTACCGACAGCCGCCGGATGAATTAACGAGTTTTTACTATTTACGATTTACGATTCACGATTTACGAGTTGCTATGACCCCAAAAGAGATCGCCGCCCAGTATGAAGCTAAAGTCTTTGACACGCCGGAAGCGGCGAAAGTGGCAGGCTTTGTGTTAACTGAAACGATGGAACCGCGAAACGTATGGAACAAAGCGAGTGCCGCGCTCGCGATTGTGTCAAAGCTGGCAGGGAAACGCTCGAGTGGTGAAGCGACAGAGATTGGATTGGTTATCGAACCGTGGCGGGTTACGGGTTGTTACGTTCCGTCCGAGCCAGCGCCGGCCGCTGCTTAATGTCCGACAAACTTTAGTTTGTCGTTAGAGGCGCCAACTTATTTAGAGAAATCGACAAACTGAAGTTTGTCCGGACAGAAATATGCATCAAGTAGAAATCGCAACAACGCAGGAGACGCTCCTCGACAGCCCGGAGATGGTGCTGAACATGGGGCCGCAGCATCCATCGACGCACGGGGTGCTGCGCGTCATCCTGAAACTCGACGGTGAGACAGTCATCGATCTGGATTGCGACATCGGCTATCTCCATCGTGGCATGGAGAAGATTGCCGAGAATCGCATGTACACGATGATCGCGCCTTACTGGGATCGGCTCGACTACATTGCCGCCGTTTCCAACGGCTTGGTTTGGGTGGAAACCGTGGAACAGATGATGGGCCTGGTTGTGCCGCCGCGCGCTCATTACCTCAGAACAATTCTGACGGAGCTCAATCGCATTGCGTCTCACTTGTTGTGGCTGGCAACGCACGCGCTCGATATCGGTGCAGTTACTGTTTTGCTTTGGGCACTGCGCGAACGCGAAGAGATACTGAAAATTTTCGAGCGACAGTTTGGCGCACGATTAACTTGTCACGCGTGGCGCGTTGGCGGCATGCCAAGCGATGCTTACGACGGCTTTGCTGAAGATGTGCAGCGCTTTGTGAACAACTTTCCCACGCGTCTCGACGAATATGAGACGGTGCTTTCGGAGAATCGCATCTGGCTCAGCCGCACCGTCGGTATTGGCGTGATCTCAGCCGACGAAGCAGTGGCAATTGGTTTATCAGGTCCAGCTTTGCGCGGCTCCGGCGTTGCTTGGGATATTCGCAAGTCGCGGCCGTACGCCGCTTATGCGGACATGGATTTTGATATTCCGCTGGGCGAAAATGGCGACACTTACGATCGCTATTTAGTTCGCCTCGAAGAGATGCGACAGTCACGACGGATCATCGATCAAGCGCTGGACAAGTTGCCCGGTGGTCCAGTCAACGCGAAGCTGCCGAAGATCGTTAAGCCGCCAGTCGGCGATTACTATCACTCGATCGAAGGACCAAAAGGCGAAATAGGTTGTTATCTGGTTTCAGACGGAACCGCGCAGCCTTGGCGCGTGCGTGTGCGGCCGCCTTCGCTGATTAATCTTCAGGCATTGAAGCAGCTTTGCCTGGGCCATTTGGTCGCTGACGTGGTTGCGATTATTGGTACACTGGACATTGTGCTTGGTGAGATCGATAGATGATGGGTTTATTCTTCTCTGTGTAAACTCTGTGTACTCTGTGCCTCTGTGGTAAGGCTTCTAAGCCAAACTCACCACAGAGACACAGAGGCCACAAAGGCAGCACAGAGAAATATCTAAGGACGTTTAGGTGCTTCTCTTTGCTCCAATCGGTTTTATTGACCAGTTGCTGTTGAAATTTTTCAGCGCGGGTACGATCAACTACGTCATCTGGCCATTCATTCAAATCGGGTTGGTGGTGACGATTGTTGCGGGCTGGGTTGCTTACGCCACCTATCTCGAACGAAAGATTTCTGCGTTCATGCAGGCGCGCCTTGGGCCGATGCGCGTTGGTCCATGGGGATTATTGCAACCAATTGCCGACGGCATAAAGCTTCTCACCAAAGAAGACTTCATACCCGAAAAAGCCGATCGCTGGATATTTTTCTTCGCTCCCTACATCGCAGTTGCTGCCGCCTTCATTGTCTTTTCGGTTATCCCTTTCGGTCCCGACTGGGCTGTAATCACTGACATCAACATTGGACTTCTGTTTGTGCTGGCGGTTTCGAGCGTGGGTGTGCTGGCATTGATCCTGGCGGGTTGGTCGTCAAACTCAAAGTATTCGCTGCTGGGCGCGTTACGATCGAGCGCACAGATGATTTCTTACGAAGTAGCGATGGGATTGTCGTTGGTTGGAGCTTTAATGTTTGCGCGCACGCTATCACTCTCCGGAGTAGTGAGTGCGCAACAAAGCGACTCGGTTTGGTTTTTCGTTTACCAACCGCTTGGTTTTTTGATCTTTCTCGTCAGCGGCATTGCCGAAAACAATCGCGCGCCATTTGACCTTCCGGAAGCGGAATCTGAATTAGTCGCGGGTTTCCACACCGAGTATTCCGGCTTTCGCTGGATGCTTTTCTTCATGGCCGAGTATGCAGCGATGGTGATTGTTTCGGCAGTGGCTGTGACGGTGTATCTCGGCGGTTGGTATTTCCCGTTTGTCTATCGACTAACGGAGGCGAAGGGCTATCACAATCTCTATGTTATAGTCAGCCTTCTGATCTTTATTGGAAAGTTACTGGCAATTCTTTACCTGTACTTCTGGCTGCGCTGGACGCTGCCACGCTTTCGTTACGATCAATTGATGGACATCGGTTGGAAGTGGTTGATTCCGTCGGCCCTTATCAACATTGTGATGTCGGCACTTGCGATCTTTGTAGTTCAGGCAGTTGACGGTTGGCGTGGTATAAGAACGATCGACTCGCTGTCGGGCGGCTTAGATCTAACGCCAACAGGAAAAGCGCTGATGATTGTGATGGGGCTCGCGGGACTTGGTCTTACCGGACTATTACTGGCAAGGATCAACTGGCGGTCGCGCGATTTCAATTTGAAGAGCCAGCGCCGAAATATTCGTTTGGTGAATGTGCCGCGCGGAAAGCCCGCAGTCGCGCCAGTTGCTCCAGCGACAATTGAAAGCTGATGCGTGATTGAATCGATTGTTCTTTGGCAAAACGCCAATCAGCAACCGAAAATCTGAAATCTGAAATCAAGATATGCCTTTAGTAAAAGTTCCCAAACCAAAGTTCATAGAAAAGCTTCGCCGCTTTTTCATGGCCGATCTGTTGCAGGGATTGCGCCTCACGTTGAAATACAACATCGGCGCCATCACTGATAAAGACTCGGTAGCCGGCAAGGGAATTTACACCGAACAGTATCCCAAAGTTCGTCCGGATGTGGCGCCGCGTTTTCACGGCGCGCCGCGGCTGAACATGGATCCGGAAACGCACGACACGCTTTGCATCGCCTGCAACCTTTGCGCTATCGCTTGTCCGGAAGACTGCATTGACGTGCTGGCGATGGATGTGGAAATCATTGTTGCCGGGAAGCCGCGCAAGAAAAAAGTGTTGGACGAATTCATCTTTGATACTTCGCGCTGCATGTTCTGCGCGCTCTGCCAGGAGGCGTGCCCGACCTCCTGCCTGGAATTGACTCAGGACTTTGAGCTCGCAACCTACTCGCGGGCCGGCTTTGTTTGGAACCGCGAGATGCTCGAGCAGGGGCGCGAGACGGTGAAGTACACACGATAAGTGAAAAGTGATGAGTAATGAGTGATGAGTAATGAGTGAGAAAATGAAAAGAAGGCGTACGGTCATTTCCTACTCATCACTCATCACTCATTACTCATCACTTTTGCAGCACTCATCACTATGATTTTATCCGGCTGGGAAGCTGTCTTCTTCTGGGTTTTTTCCATCGCGGCCATTTTCGCGGCGCTCTTGACCGTGATGGCCCGCAACACCATTCACAGCGCACTCTTCCTGATTTCTTCTCTCGTTTCCGTAGCCGCTCTCTTTATTCTGTTGCGCGCCGAGTTTATCGCCGGCGTACAAATACTTGTTTACGTCGGTGGCGTGATGGTGTTGTTTCTTTTCGTCATCATGCTGGTGAATGTCGGCTCGGAAGAACGCGGCAGCGAAGAAATCTTCAACCATCCGAGACAGGTAACCACCAGCGTGATCTTTTGTGCGTTGCTCGTGGGCGGACTTCTCTATGCAATCAATCTTGGCTACGAAGGTTTGCAGAGGCGTGATGAGGTAGCAGTAAGTGCCGCCGCTGAAAAGCGCACCGCGGACGAACAAAATCTGGCCGCAGCAGCTCCCGGTGTTTCACGAATTACCAAAGAGACTGAGCGTGTTGGGAACGGACTATATCGCTATGGTTCGCTGCCTTTCGAAATAGCGAGTGTCCTGTTGCTGGTGGCAATCATCGGTTCGGTGATGTTGGCGCGTACCTTGAAACAGGAAGCTGCCGTTGACGATACAGCGCCGGAAGTACTTCAAGCCGAAGCGGCACGTGATCCGGAAATTGCAAAATTTCAACCAACTCTATAACGCGATCGGCCAATGCAGTTCTTATTACTTAACTTTCTAAATCCAGCGCTTGGCTTGCTGCTTCAGGGAGCTAGTAGCGGTCGCATCGCGACCGCCTGGGAAAAGGCGCAGCATCCCGATCTGTCAAAATTTCTAATCATCGGCGCGTTGCTTTTTATTATCGGCGTTGCGGGAGTGCTGACGCGGCGGAACATCATCGTCATCTTTATGTCGATTGAGTTGATTCTCAACGCCGCCAATCTCAACTTTATTGCGATGTCCCGTTACCTTCAGGACACGGGAAACGTGAATGCGGTCGCCGGACAAATCTTTGCCGTATTTGTGATTGTGGTTGCCGCTGCAGAGGCAGCGATCGGTTTAGGAATTGTGATTGCGCTCTACCGGAATAAGGAAACGATCTGGGTTGATGAGATTGATATCTTGAAATGGTGACAAGTGACAGGTGACAAGAAAAATCTTGTTTGAACCTGTCACCTGTCACCTGTCACCTGTCACCTGTCACCAACTATGTATCGTTATATTTGGCTAGTTCCACTCCTTCCTCTTGCCGGCGCGGCCATCAATGGTTTGCTCGGCCGGAAGCTGCGTTTTTCAGAAAAGCTGATTGGCGGCATCGCCGTCGGCTCCATAGCCCTCGCTTTTCTCATCACAGTCGGGGCAGTTTACTCATACGCGTTCGGCAGCAACGCGATGTGGCCGCAAACTTACGTCACCAGCCAGGACGGCGCATTCAAGTTCACTTGGATTCCCGGGGGAGCTGTGCGCCTTACGCAAGGCTCGCATCAACGCCTGGCGATCAAACTCAATGAAGAGGCCGAACAAAAACGCGCCGGTCTGCTACCTGAACAACGAAACCGGCCAATCCTTGTTGGCGGCGTTGAAGAGACGCGCGGGTCGGTCCTTGACGTTGAATGGAGTTATCAGCTTGATGCGCTGTCCTCGATCTTCATGCTGATCGTGACCGGCGTTGGTCTTTGCATTTTCGTTTTTGCCACCGGCTACATGCATGGCGATCCGGGCTTCTATCGCTTCTTCGCCTACATGGGCCTGTTCATGTTTTCGATGCTCGTGCTGGT
>JBDUCB010000266.1:0-6600 GCA_040003695.1 bacterium | reverse complement strand
GCGCGCGAGATTCCCTTCGCCGGTCATCCGATTGCCGGTACCTGGAACGCGCTGGCCCGCGAAGGCATCGTGCCGCTTCCCGAAGGCGGCAACGGCTGGACACGAATTCATCATGAAGTAGGAATCGGAATCCTGCCTGTCGATATCGAATTCAAGGATGGCGCGCCCGTGCAAGTTGTAATGACGCAGGGTAAGTTTGAAATTCTGGACGAAGTTGACGATACGCACGAGCAGGCCGAGATTGCGCGGGCGTTGGGTCGCGATCGAGATGACCTCGATGAGAGTTTGCCGATTCAAGTGATCTCGACGGGACTTGCAACGCTCGTGGTTCCAATTCGCTCGCTTGCAGACTTGCGCAATTGTCGCGTGAACAGCAGTTTGCTGGGAGAGTTCTATACCAATCACGGCGCGACTGGTTGTTATGCCTTCTCGCGCGAGACGATCGAGATTGGCGCTGCACGTGCTCACGCGCGTCTCTTTGCGCCCGCCGATAACATCGCTGAAGATCCGGCGACGGGAAGCGCGGGGGGTTCACTCGGGGCCTATCTGGTCCATCACGGTGCCTCCGGCATCGAAGAGAACGATGGCCGTTATAAATTCGTGATCGAACAGGGCGATTTTATGCATCGGCCAAGCCGGATAAATTTGGATGTAGCTGGAAAGCCCGGCGCGGTTACGGAGGTGCGCGTGGGTGGACCATCAGTGATCGTGGCGCGCGGCGAAGTGTTCGTGTAACGGGAGTCCAACGTCCAATGTCCAAAGTCCAACGTCGAAAGCCGCGCGAGTTTAGAGTACAACCTTCAGGTTGCTTTGCTGCGAGCCGACGCAAGCTGAAGCTTGTAGTCTGAACTAGTTGGATAATGCGGACCTTGGACATTGGACATTGGACTTTGGACAATCAGATTAACTGATGAACGAACCACTCGACCTACTTATTATCGGCGCCGGGCCGGCCGGCCTCTCTGCCGCCGACGCGGCCAGGCAGGAAGGGCTACGCTATTTGGTGATTGAAAAAGGCACCATCGCCGACACCATTCGTCTCTATCCCGTCGGCCGCACTCTTTTCTCAACGCCAAATGAACTGGAGATGTACGAGGGAGCATTGAAACCCTGCCGTGAAAAACCGACGCGCGAAGAATTGCTTTCCCATTACATTCATTTCGTACTCGATAACGATCTAAACATCAATGCAGGCGAAAAGGTGCTTGAGGTTGAACCAGCAGCGCCCGAGACATTTCGCATTCACACTGAAAAGGGCGACTACGAAGCGGCGCGAATTCTTTTTGCGATTGGCGCCATGGCCCATCCACGTTATCTGAACATTCCCGGCGAAGATTTGCCGAAGGTCCAACATCTCTTCGTTGAGCCCTACGCTTACATTCGCAAAGACGCGCTGGTGGTTGGCGGCGGCAATAGCGCTGCCGAAGCCGCCTTGTTTCTGTCGGAAGAAGGCGCGCGCACCACGCTCGCGATTTGGCGCGAAGATTGGGAGAACCGCGATCCCAAAGCAGGCGCGATGAAACATTGGGTACGCAGTCCGCTGGAAAAGGAAGTTGAAGCGGGACGCCTGCGCGTTGTTCTCTACAAAGACATCGTCACTATCACCGAACGCGGTGTGACGTTAACTACCGAAGAAGGCGAAACGCTGACCATTGCCAACGATGTTGTGTTCGTGCTGATCGGCAGCGACGCTGATTTAACTCTGCTAAAGAAACTGGGTGTGAAGACTGAAGCGGGAAAGCTGACTGAGATTCCGGTTTATGATCCGGAAACTTTTGAAACTAACGTGCCTGGCGTTTACGTCGCCGGGCATTTCACGCACGCGCGCCATATTAAGGCAGCCATCGACGTGCCACGGCGCGTCGTGCCGCTGATTGCGCAAAGTTTACGCGCCGGCGTAGCGAAGTGAGGCAAGAATCATGAATACTAACGGGCACAGCGTCGGCGAACATTTTGAAAAACGCGACCCTTCGGTGAGAGCGACTTATAACGCAATACTACAAACGGCGAAGAAGCTTGGTCCAGTTAAGGAAGATCCGAAGAAGACTTCGATCCATCTGGTGAGAAAAACGGCATTCGCCGGCATTGCCACGCGCAAGACCGCTTTAATTCTCACGCTGAAGTCCGATTCGGATATTACTAGCAAACGCATCGCGCGACGCGAGCAAGCTTCAGCCAATCGCTGGCATCTGGAAATCAAGCTTAATGCTCCCGAGCAGGTGGATAAAGAAATCGTCGCCTGGCTCAAGAAGTCTTATCAACTCGCCGGGTAGTTTTATTTGTAGCGCAAACTTCAGTTTGCGTACAGTATCGACGTAATACACGTCGCAAACTAAAGTTTGCGCTACGCGAAATCAGTTTGGAAGTGCAACTCCCGATAGAATCATTCAGGAGTCAGCGGATAAAAGCGTATTCCCTCTTCCTTTGGGAGAGGCAAAGGGAGAGGGCTTGAGTGCGCGCAGGCCCTTCCCCTTTTTCCCCTTCCCAAAGGGAAGGGGACACAAAGCGCCAAGCCGAATATATTAGGGAAACACTCCCAGCCCATTTCAATAAACTGTCTGATGCACTTCAAACTAAAGTTTGCGCTACACAAGTGCCTAAGAACAATTCTGTTTTGATCATTGGCGCCGGCGCCGCCGGACTTGCGGCCGCGCGCGACCTCGCTGCCGCCGGCGTGCCGGTAACAATCCTCGAAGCTCGCGACCGTATCGGCGGACGTGTTCACACCATCCACGATGATTCCTTGAATCTGTCAATCGAGCTCGGAGCCGAGTTTGTTCACGGTAAGCACCCCGCGCTCGTCAAACTTCTCGATTCTTTGCACATTCCATTTTCTGACGTCACCGAGCGACGCTTGTATTTCGAGAATGGCGTGCTCAGCCGTTCGCACGATTTCTGGAACAAGCTGACCGCGCTCTTTGATCTGATGAGTAAAGCAAAACCCGATCAGACTTTTGCTGAGTTCTTGAAATCGCTTCCGGACGATCCCGAGACAATTCGCGCGAAGAGTGTCGCTACGCGTTTCGTGCAGGGCTTTCACGCCGCGGACATCAAGCGCGCCGGCGTACATGGCCTGATCGCGGCAAACGAAGCGGCGGACGAAATCGGCGGCGACCATATGTTTCGCGTCATGGCTGGCTATGAAACGGTGCTGCAAAGATTGAACGAGCAGGCAAAACAACTGGGTGCTGTTATTCAATTAAATGCGATCGTCAACGAACTTCATTGGGGCTCAAACAACGTCGAGGCAATTTGCTTATCAGGAGAACGGGAACAGCGCTTCAACGCATCACGAGCCGTAATTACATTGCCGCTCGGCGTGCTTCAGGAAAAATCGAGCGCACGCGGCGCGGTGAAATTTGTTCCTGCACTGCCGCAAGAAAAACAAGACGCGATTCAGGATATTCCGATGGGCCACGTGATGCACATCGCGTTGGTATTTCGCGAACGATTTTGGGAAGGGCTGGACATTCCTGGCACTGGCGGACATGAAGATTTGTCGCAAGTTGGCTTCATTCATTATCCGGACGCACACATTCCCACCTGGTGGAGTTTGCTGCCGTTGCACGCACCGGTGCTGGTAGGTTGGACTGGCGGGCCAGGCGCCGAAAAATTCGCTGGACTCTCCGAAGCTGAAGTGGTTTCGGTGGGACTCGGTTCGCTGAGTCAGATTTTTGGTGTTTCAGAAACGAATTTGCGAAAAGAGTTATTGCGCTGTTACATGCACGACTGGAATACCGATCCATTTGCGCGCGGCGCGTACGCCTATCTGGCCGTTAATGGTCTGGGTTCGCAGCAAGCGCTGGCGCGCCCAGTTCAACACACGCTCTTCTTTGCCGGCGAAGCCACCAGTGTCGGGCACATCGGCACTGTTCACGGCGCTATCGAAAGCGGCCAGCGCGCGGCGAAAGAAATTCTCGCCGACTTGTGACCTTCCTCAAAACTTTAACCAACGCACCTCACGCTTATGAGTACGGATTAGTTACGTGATTCCCCGGGATCGTATATGCGCATCGCCTTCGAGCGTAAGACCGAGAGCGTCTCTCTTGCGATAACGCTCCAATCCTGTGGTGATTTTGTGTTTTTCATGCGCTTCACGCGAGTTCCGCCCCGATTACCCGCTGCTTAGCCGTTAACTGCGTTCCTTACTTCGAAGCGGGCATGCTGATTGCCGTCTTTTCCCTAAAAAAGGCGCTGAAATCTGTCTGGATATGGAAACGAGTTTTTGAAGGAGGGCTTTATGAGTTCGATAAAGGTTTGGCCACACATGACGATCGTGGCCATCATATGTGCTTTGGTGGCGGGCTTAGGCGTAGCGTTCTGGTTAAAACATGAGCAGACGGTCTCAGCCGAATCGCTGCCGAACGCCGCGCGCATTCAACGCGTGGACGGCGAGGTCGCCCTGAACAACGGTCTTTATGAGAATGGAAGTGATGGCCAATGGGTGACGGCTACGCCCAACATGCCGTTCTCAGTCGGCGACCGCATTTATACGCAGGACAATTCTCGTACTTCGCTTGCATTTTCCGGTCGCAATTTCGCGCGGCTCAATCCCAATAGTTCGCTTGATGTGATCTCGCTTGCGGATCGACGCACACAGCTTGCTCTTCGCGATGGCTCGGCGATTTTCGATGTTGGATATTTGGCTCCTAACGAATTGTTTGAAGTAGCAACGCCGTATGGCGCTGTCGATTTCGATCAACCGGGACTTTACAACGTCGGTTTGAATAACGGCAGTGCGATCGTTTCCGTGCTCAGTGGACTCGCGCAGGTAGTTGGTCTGGGTGGCAGCGGACAGATCAGCAAAGGTGAAATGCTGACGCTCGCTGGTCAAACGGCGGCGCAGATGTTGTTGTCGCGGATCGACGGCAGAAATGCAGGTTACCTTGTCAATGATTACTATGCTTCCCAGTATCCGAATTCCTACGACGGTCGTTACAGCAGTTACGATGCTTACCTGAGCGACCCCAACTACTACGATCCTTCTCGTCAGTACAACAGTTATCAGTACGTTTCGAACACGATTCCTGGATTCTACGATCTGGATTCCTATGGCAATTGGCAGAACGTCGATGGCTATGGAAATGCCTGGAGTCCGCGAGTAGATTCCGGTTGGGCTCCCTACCAGCAGGGATCCTGGGTAAACGATTATCCCTATGGCATGACCTGGGTTTCATCCGAGCCGTGGGGTTACGCGCCCTATCACTATGGTCGTTGGGCCAATGTTAATAATCAGTGGTTCTGGATTCCGGACACGGTGAACACCACGCCGAGTTATGCTCCCGCGCTGGTGGCGTTTGTGCCATTTTCGGATGGGAATCAGATCGGCTGGGTACCACTTGGACCAGGAGATCCATATGCGCCACGTTACTACGATGCCAACTGGCAGCCGTATTACCTGACACGAACCAACGTTGTGCAAACGCAACTGGTCAATCTTAACGTTCCGGGCGCCGTGGCATATGTGCCGATTCAGGATCTTGGCCGTGCATGGGATCCGAGAAGTATCAACCGGGCAAATCCGCAGATGTTGGCGCAGGTTCGTCCGGTGCTCGATCCACTTACGCTGACCCCATTACGAAATGCGGTGGTGCATTCAGCCTGGGGTCGCGGCAAGATTGATCTGCCGCCGGGCATTGCGAAGAAACTCTACGACACGCCGGTTATCACCAGTTCTGTTCCAAATGCGCCGCCTTTTAGAAAGGATTTAGCCAAGGCACTGCGAGTAGAAGCTGTGCCTGAAAGAGCGAAAGGCGCGAAACTCCAGATCAGAGATGAGCGTGGCGAGCGAGCCATGGGTCAAACAACTAACCCAGACAACGATCAGGCTCGCAAACAAAAAATAGATCAATTGGCCGATGAAGCTGCGAAAGGCAATCGAGATGCGCGGCGTCAGATGCATGACTTACAACAGCAACAGCGTCAGGCGGACGTGACTCGAAAACAAACTGAGCGCGCTGCGATGCAGCAACAGCGACAACAGCAAGTTGAACAACAACGCGCGCAGCGTAGCGCTATTCAGCAGGCACGGGGAGAGGCAGTAGGACATCGCGAGCGGCCGCAGCCACAGCAGGCAGCGCCACGTGCGCGCCAGGATGTGCCGCATGCGCGCGAGCCGCAAGCCAGGCCGCAAGTCATGGCCCAACCTCAGCCTCGTGCGGTGGAGCCACCGCGTGGCCGGCAGGATGTTCCGCGGGCACGCGAGCCGCAAGGTCGCGTTGACGTTCCACGAGCGCAACCGCAACCACGCGCAGCACAACCGCAGCCACAGCCGCAGGCGCAGCGACCGGCTAAGCCGGAGAAGCAGCAGGGTCCGCCGGCCGGTAATGGTCAGTCGCAGGGCGGAGGCGGCGGCAAAGGCCACGGTAAGAAACCGTAAAGCGTGAACCGGGAACAGTGAACCGGGAACCGTAAACAGGGAACCGTGCAGAGCAAACAGCAAACAGTGAACCGAGAATCGTAACTATTCTCGATTCACTGTTCCCGGTTCACCGTTTCCGGTTCACGCTTTACGGTTCACGGTTCACCGTTTTCTTCCCTCGTTCTGCCGTTCGATCATCCATTGCGGGTAAAGCGCATGCGGCGCAGTTGTTGCCGAAA